>CALFYA010000260.1 GCA_937952925.1 uncultured Moraxellaceae bacterium | reverse complement strand
GGCGGCATCGACAAAATCGTGAGTGTAGATTGGGGCTTGGGTGTTTTTAGTCATGGTGCATGACTCCTAGTTTATTTTGAGAAAATGCCCAATCAGGTTGAGAATCTGAATGGGTGACGGGACTCACTCTCGGTAAACTAGAACCGCCCCACATATTCGCCAAAGGCTTATTTTGTGGTGTCATCCCGTCATAGACGGATTGCAGGCATAAGGCCGCTGCTGGCCGTGCGCTGCTGGGTTGCTTGACTTGAGAGGTCGCACAATTTACAGGCACAAAAAAACCTGAATGACGTTCAGGGGTGACGCTAGTTTGTTTCGAGAGGTGTCCAGCATAAGCCGTTTGACTGCATTGGGACAAGCCCCCAATCAGCACAATCAATGCCAAACCAAAGGCGGTATTTTTGACGATCAGGGCGGTCATGACGATAGCCCTCCCTGAATAGTGACGCTAATGTCCTGCCCCTCATATCCGACTGTTGCGGCCATAAGTTCGAGTACCGCATGGGTGTGAGTGACAAGGTAAGGTTTGCCTTGCTGTTCAAGCTCTAGCGTGTACAACATCACCGCATCAATGCCTTGATCGACTTCAAAGCGTTTGAAGTGGTCGAATACCATCGGGCTATCGTTTACAACCACATCGGTTTCTTCGTCACCTTCGGCCAGTGGTCGTAGTGCGATTACTAAATAATGCTCAGGTAACGGCTGCTGGCTGGCCTTGCGCAGTGGTTGCATATAAGCGGCAAGATGCTGGGGGTTGGTGCGTTTGGTCATGGTCTGCCCCTTATGCTGCATTGACGCTATGGGCTTGCTTCTTGGCTTCATGCCATTTGAGAAGCTCTTGATAGTCAAAGTAGACAGGGGCTTGCTTGTGGCTGCCTTCCTTGATCGGACGTGGGAAAGTCTTGTCCTTCTTGATCAACTTGCGCAGACCTTCACGGCTTAGATCGAGTACTTCACACGCGGTGATGTAATTCACACGGATTTTGTTAAGGGCTTGCATTTGTACACCTCCATACTGGTTGGGTACAGATTGCCAACTAATTTATTTTTACGGTCTTAATAAGGTCACTTTGAACCTTAATAAGGTCAGTATTATCTTATTAAGGTCTAACATTCATCGCTAGTCATTGTTTCTAATAGATATTGATGCTTTTATTAAATCAGCGATTTTCGTTTCGCACAGGCTTGGAAAACCCTTTTTTCGAGCATGGCTATCTATCACGCCTGCCGCTTTATATGGCTGCGAGGTGTCTAAGTCTGCTAAGTCCAGCAAAATACTGATCAGTTTGTAATAACTGGCAAGTTCTCTTGGGTCGGTCTTTTTGGGCTTTGCGGCTACTTGTAAGGGTGTTTGCTGCCCACGCTCTACATCGGCTTTAGCCTGCTCCAGTGGTGACAGTTGACGTGGTATGTTGCTGGTTTCGAGACGTGGGGGTTCTGGTTTTTTTTGCCTGCGTAGTCGCAATAATTCGCGCTTTTGTTCGTCATATACCTTGAGTAGTGACTCAAGGGGTATTGTCTTATCCAGTCGCATGGATGGTGATTGAGCATGTATCAATATGTGTTCTGGTAAATCCAAATAAAAATCTTCACCTCTATCACTGATCTTTTCGAGTATCTTTTTTCTAGCAAAACCCACAGAATAACAACAGCTTAAATATATCTCCTTTTCGGCCTGCTCCAGTCTTTCCACATATGCCTTACGGATCATCTCAAAAATGCTGGCCTTTAATTGTGGATGGTTTTCTTCATCGCCTGCATAACCTACAAACTCAATGGCTTTTGTGGTTGCATTTGATGTTAGAACCATTTGCGAGTCGAGTACGTCATAGTAGGAGTTAATCAGTATTTCAGCACATGCTGAATGATCAATATGCCTACCATAAATTTTAATCAGGCAAATCAGTTCAGATATTGAAATAAATTCGGGGTGTAAGCCTTCAATAACTGTTGTTTCAGTCACGGTTGCCAGATTCCGTACATTGCCTTGCTTGCCATGTAATTGGCTGGTACAGGTGGCAAGGCGGCCACTTTTCGCCCCGTCGGGCTAGTACCAGACACTTATTCTACCCATTCTTGCCCAAACATGCACACATACAACAACCACGGACGACAACTCTTGTCGCAAGTAGCATTTATTTAGAGTGATGATTTTTATAGTCCATAAAAAAGGCGTGCGCTCCATGCCTTCGTAGGGCAATACTCACCGCCCTAAGATCATCAAAACCTGACAAAACCTCACCTGCAAAACGACTATTGGGGTCAAGTACCGATTTAATTGGAATCAGTCGCGGCGGCCATTGCAGCATGATCACGTTCAAGCTTTTCCATGATC
>CALFYA010000259.1 GCA_937952925.1 uncultured Moraxellaceae bacterium | reverse complement strand
GATAAAAGGTTTTTTGTGTAGATTAAATACACGATAGTGATGGCGCTTTTATCGTATTGCTCCATCAAGATCATGCAATGAATCCATGATGTTCAATGTCCTTTTGTCTGATAAACGCGCTAAAATCGCGTTCCACCCCATGCTATGGAACCGATGCCCATGCGCCGCCTGTCCACTCAGGATGCTGACTTCCAGCAACAGCTTGATGCGTTGTTGGCTTTTGAAACGGTAAACGACCCCGAATTGGTACGCACTGTTGATCAAATTATTGCCGATGTACGTGCACATGGTGATGCACAGGTGTTGGCACTGACTCAGCGTTTTGACCAGCATCCGGCGCAGCATATCGATGAATTGGTATTACATGCCGATCAACTCGCGCAAGCCTTTGCCGAGCTACCCGATGATGTGCGCCAAGCCCTAGAGCTTGCGGCAGAGCGGATTCGCAGCTTCCACCAAGCGCAAAAGCAAGACGGCTGGCAATACACTGATGCACTCGGCAATGTGCTCGGGCAAAAAGTCACCCCGCTCGATCGGGTCGGCATCTATGTCCCAGGTGGCAAAGCCTCGTATCCCTCGTCTGTACTGATGAATGCGATTCCGGCGCAAGTGGCTGGGGTCGGCGAGATCATCATGGTGGTGCCTGCGCCCAAAGGCGAACTCAATCCCTTGGTTCTCGCAGCAGCGCATCTGTCTGGCGTACACAAAGTGTTTACCATTGGTGGTGCGCAAGCGGTGGCGGCGTTGGCCTATGGCACGCACAGCATCCCTGCGGTGGACAAAATCACAGGGCCGGGCAATCGCTTTGTCGCCGCAGCCAAACGTGCGGTGTTTGGTCAAGTCGGCATTGATATGATTGCAGGGCCTTCAGAGATTTTGGTGTATGCCGAAGGCAAAAATAACCCTGCGTGGCTGGCGATGGATTTGCTTTCGCAAGCTGAGCACGACGAAGTCGCCCAGTCGATTTTCATTACTTCAGATGTGGCACTGCTTGATCAAGTCGATGTGGCAATCCAAGTACAGTTGTCGAGCTTGCCGCGCCAACAGATCGCCCGTACCTCAATCAATAATCGTGGTGCCTTGATTTTGGTACAAAATCGCCAAGAAGCACTCGATTTGATCAATAAAATCGCGCCAGAGCATTTGGAGCTGTGCATGGATAAGCCCGAAGCGATGGCGGAAGGCATTCGCCATGCTGGTGCAATTTTTATGGGCAGACACACCCCCGAAGCGATTGGCGATTATTGCGCAGGCCCCAACCACGTATTGCCCACCTCAGGTACGGCGCGGTTTTCCTCACCACTTGGCGTATATGACTTCCAAAAACGCAGCAGCATCATCCATTGCTCGGTGGAGGGCAGCAAACCACTGGCGCAAGCGGCTGATATTTTGGCGATGCAAGAAGGCTTGGATGCGCACGCCCGTTCGGCACGCTATCGGGCAGGAGAATAAGCATGAATACCGATTTACAGCGGTTTTGGAGTCCATCGGTACGCGAACTCGTGCC
>CALFYA010000258.1 GCA_937952925.1 uncultured Moraxellaceae bacterium | reverse complement strand
CTGATCATTTGCCCTATCGAACCAAGATGATGCAGGAGTGGGCGGACTATCTGGATAGTATCCGCTTGGGGCAGATTGTGGCTTTTCCGAAGGTGACGGCATAATCCCAATACATCACTGCCCAACAAGGCGGTTTTTGGGTTCATAAAGTGTTTTGATGTCAGCGGCATCCCATGCACGGCGACTGATCAGTGTTTGATATTGATGAAAATCATCATCAAGTGTTTTTATGGTGTCGAAGCCCGTCAGTTTTTGACCTCTCGCTTGGGTGCCATCACCTTCAGTCCACGAGGCATTAGCTGATGGGTTTTTATCTTTCTTGGCTGCCAGTCAAGTAATATGCCAAATACCCATAAAGACGCAAAGGCACTCATACCAACTTGCATCTATGCTCAAGACGATAATAATGACAACGATGATGCTGAGTCAGCAGTATGACCACCATATACAACCGGCAATATGGCCTACAGGCGGACAGCCTTGGCTTTTTGGTCTCGCAAAACCGTCTTGAACGTGCCACCCGTGATATGCCAAATACCCATAAAGACGCAAAGGCACTCATACCAACTTGCATCTATGCTCAAGACGATAATAATGACAACGATGATGCTGAGTCAGCAGTATGACCACCATATACAACCGGCAATATGGCCTACAGGCGGACAGCCTTGGCTTTTTGGTCTCGCAAAACCGTCTTGAGCGTGCTACCCGTGATATGGGGCAGGACATCAAAAAGATGGCCAATCTCTTGCAAAAGATGCGTACCGACCGTGAGGACAATCCACCGCCACATCATCTGTCTGGTCTGGCTCTTGTCGTTGCGCAGGCCAAGCAAAAACAGACTGTAGATGTAGAAGACGTGCTGGCAAGACTGGATTTTGCAGTACGCCCGACAGTAGATATGGACAGTCTGATTGCTCGTGAACCTTCACCATTCCCAACCCGTCCAACAGTGGACATCAGCACACATGAAGATTTGATCAGGCTGATACGCTCTCAAGTACCTACAGCTCATCCCACCAGCTCACCGCCCATCCCGACACCTACGCCTGATGTAACACCCAAAGCAGCAGATGATTTGCCAAGCAGTCAAGGTGGCGGCGTTCAGTCTCCAGTGCCTACAGCAGGCACACCACCAAGACCAGCAGTGCGGAGTAGTGCAAGCCCAACACCACCACATCAAGTTGATCGAGTCAAAACAGCCATTACCAGTGGCATCAAACATGGTGTGGCGTCACCGCGTGGTGTAGATCCAACAGTTGATGCGCTCAACGAGCTGGGGACGCTATTTTCACCGGTGACCAAAGCTGCTGGCTTTATGCTCAAGCCTGTTGGGGCGATGTGGCGTAACCGCAAAAAGAAAGAACCCTTGTCTGATGAGGAAAACCGGCACAATCGGCGGCAGATCAATATGCTCAGTGCTATTGCCAGTGCACTTGGGCGAAGTGCTGGCAGTGCTGGTCGTTCAGGTGGTTTGCCACGAGGTTTGCCCAGCCTTGTGTTGCCTGCTGTTGCTGCTGCATCGGCTTTTGCTATCGATAAAATCAACGAATGGAATGATAAAAATGACAATCCAATTGGTGAATTAACAGCACAGGTCGCGGCATTGCTGGGAAACGAAGAAGCAAAGGCAGCAGTACAGGCCAATAAACAACAAGACCAGCCAAAAGTATTAGTCAGTGATTCGCCAGTCAATCGCAGTTGGGATGAGAACTGGCTCTCGATGAAAGCTGCCTTTGGTAGTGAGGAAGCACGCCAAGAACTACGCACACGCTACCCAAAAAACAATGCTGGTTATTATGGAATGCCCATGGGGTCAAAAGAAGCAGCGTTGAAAAAACTGGAAGGTGCAGGGGCGAAAACCGACTACTCCAAATCACCCAAAGGCAAACTATCACCTGAGAAGTCTGCAAAAATTAAAGAGGTTGCGCAGCGTATTGGTGTAGCCCCCAATGATCTGGCATCTATCATTTCCTTTGAAACCGTTGGGACGTTTCAGCCATCGATTAAAAACCCGACATCTAGTGCGACTGGATTGATTCAATTTATGGGTGAAGGTGCCACCAAAAAAGGGAAGTTTAATGACGGTAAATACTACGGCATGAGCCGTGATCAGTTTGGCGCGTTATCGTTTGATGAGCAGATGGGTTATGTGGAGAAATACTACAAGGAACGTGGGTTCGATGGGAAAAGGCAGCGTAGTCTAGCCGATGCCTATACCGCCGTATCAGGTTTTGGTTACAAGGCTGGATCACCAGCATATGAGCTAAACCGCAAATGGGATACCAATGGTAATAAGGTCATCGAGAAGGGCGAAGCTGTTTTAGCCCCTGAGTTTCAGGCGCATGTCAAAAAATGGATTCCAGATGATGTTGCTTCTTCGCCAAATCCTCCCAAATCGACAGATAAACCAGCACCAACACCGGTGATGCAATCAAACCCAAATGCTAAGGCAGGTGCATCTGGTGGCGTGCTAGGTGATGCAGTCAAAGCCATGCAAGCCACTGGTGCAATGATGGCAGTGCCACCACTTCCAACTGTTGTAAATCAAGCTCGAGTGGCATCGGTGTCTGCTATCCCTCCAGCTCCACAAGTCAAAATGCCTACAAGAATGCCACCACCACCGGTGCCCAAGCCTGCGCCTGAGCGACTGGGTTCAAAATCAAGCCAACAACAGCCACAAGTCATATCAATGGGGGATGGGATTAGTCAAAACGTGTCTGACCGTGATATTGCCCATGCCGTCACTGGAGGAATTGGGATGCGATTATGGAATAGATGAATAGCCCAGAGGGCATGCCAATACTATTTATTACAGTTGATTTTTCAGATGAGCAGCTTGATCAACTTGAGTCTTTGTTAGCCAGTTTGATCAAGCTAGATGAGGTGGCGGCTTAGGTCGCTTTCTTATTTTCGGATTTTGATAGGCATCGGTTTGAAATCTTTGATGTAAACCCTATTCAGTTTAATCAGATTTTCAACACGACCACCATCAAAATTGAGATTTGCTTGTGATACTTCAAGAGTCCATCCATTTGTGTCACAGAGGTTTTCGCCTTCTAGGAAGATACTACCCCAGTATTTACCACTGGCAGAATTCATGTCATCTATCAAAAAATCCTCTTTGTGGACGACCTTGCCCTTTGTGTTTTTGATTGACAACACCAGTGCAAGATTCTCAATCTCATCAGAGTTGCTGTCCAAGACATAACGCACATCAACGGCACAGACACCCATATTTGAGTATTCAGTGGCCATGTGTGCAAGGCGAAGCCCTATGCCGCTGTCTTTTGCATATGTCATGGGGGCGAATGTAAGCAGTGTGGTCAGTGCTATGATTTTCATCATTTTGATTGCTCCAAGTGTTTTTGTTCAGCCTTTAATTCGGCTGCCGATTGAGAGGTTGATGGTTTAGATGATTTGTCCACACAGTAATCAACTGATACGCTTTTAGCTAGGTTAGGGTCTTTTATCTTTCCCCCTAGTCTTTTGTATTCCTGATAGTGCTTTTGAATGCTATCAGTTGCCCAGATGATTTCCTTGGCAGCTTGGTGACGTAAATGCGCATTCTCATAACCAGATATTTCGGATGCTCGCTTATCTGTAGCAATTCGTCCCTCAGCTTCTCTTTTGACTAGGACGGCATAAGCCAGTTTGTTTTGTACTAATAAAATCTGATTTGCTTGACTATTCCAGCACTCCACATTGTCGAGTGGGCTATCAGCGTAGGTCGCTGATGCAATGAGTAGCATGGCAAGTACAAATATTTTCATTCCAAAATCCATTGGTTGCTTGATTGCTGTGGAACATATCATGATTGATGTAGTGCGATGAATAGCTCGTGTATCTCATCCCGCGAATCGCTATTTTTGAGAAAACCTAAATATCCAAAAATCCCGCTATTCAGCAAAAATCTCCGAATAAGTAGAAAAATAAGAATTGATCTTTTAGGCAATCATCAAATTCACCTGCATCAACGGATCGAACCAAAAAACTGCACTTTTTCTAAGGTGAAATGACACTCAATTTTTATCATATGTATCTGTTTAATTTTAAATTTAATGAAAAAATCTCAATGTCATTTGTTATCGATTTTTCACAACTTTTATCCGTCATTCAGGTCTGGATGACACTGAAAAGGCATTTTTTAGAAGATTGGAACCATCAAAACCCTTGTTTTTAACAGCGTGCACTATGGCTGCTCAACGCCGCCCAACACAGCACATGGTGACACACGGGTCAAATGTGTGGGTGATTTAACCGCAATTGGAGCTTTGTAATGCCCAAAGCAAAAAAACCAACCCCTGAAAGCTCAGCAGTATTGCCAACCACAGGCTACAGCCGCATGAGCCAGTTGCTGCCCTACCTACCAATCGCCAAAAGCACCGTAGAAAAGTGGGTGAAAGAAGGCCGATTCCCAGCGCCGATCAGGCTGTCCCCCACAGTGACCTGCTGGAAAAACGAGGACATTCATCACTGGTTGAACAACCTCGCCACCATGCAACAGCCAGCTGCCAACGACGAATAAGGAGTAGATCCATGACCGACAACATTATCCCAATGTCGCCACAATCACAGCCGATTGCACCTGCACAAGATGGCTACCTCGTGACCTATGAAAGTGACGAAGTAGCCCCCGAGCTATACACATCTTTGCCTGAAGCCTTGAGCGTTGTTGAGTATGCGATGGGCTTTGACGATTGCAACACCGTGACCATTGAGCGCGTGAAATCTCAGGAGCTAATCCAAAAATGAAATTCGTCAATCCTCTCTTGTTCAAAGGCAGTCAATCGGCTTATGCTGGACACCTCTCGAAATCTAGTAGCGTCACCCCTGAACGTCATTCAGGATTTTTTGTGCCTGCAAATTGTGCGACCTCTCAAGTCAAGCAACCCAGCAGCGCACGGCCAGCAGCGGCC
>CALFYA010000257.1 GCA_937952925.1 uncultured Moraxellaceae bacterium | reverse complement strand
TTGTTTGAGCAAGCGGCCATGGCACTGCTCAGTGAGTCTAAGTATCCCGACAGCTTGCCGGATGTTGAGCCGATTGAGATGGATGATTGGGCGGATTATCTTGAGCAAGGGATTAGCGGACGTTTAGACCCCTCGGTACGCTTGGTGTATAGCCCCAGCCAGCAGTTTTGGCTCAATGGTGAAGCGATGGAGGTTGATCCTGCCTATCAAGCGGCACTGCAACAATTGGCGGATGGCGCATGGTTATCCACCGAACAGCTTGCCGCCTTGCCTGCATCGACGGTGCTCGATTGGATTGAGCGCAGTCTACTGATGGTACAATTGCCAGAGTAACGCCATCGCTTGGGGATAGATCATGGATGAATCGAGTCGGACGTATTGTGAAGGCTTGCCTTCGCTCAAAGTAGCCGCGCTGCATTTGATCCAAAATGCAGCGCGTGACGTGTTGTTGATGACACCTGATCTAGAGCCGACCCGACTTGATGATGAAGACATCGCGCTTGCACTGTCGGTATTTGCCCGTTCGAGTCGGCATACCCGTTGCTATATTTTGATCACGGGCGATCAACCCATGAAGTCGATTTCTCACGCCATGATCCGCACACAGCGCAGGCTCTCGAGCATCATGGAGATTCGTCAGTTGGAGCCTGAGCAAGCGACCCATGAGCGTTTGATGCTGGTTGATCACCAGCATCGCTTGAGTGTCGATCTTCAAGGACAACAGTGGTCAGGCTGGATGGGAATCCACGACATCCCCAAAGCCAAACAAGACAGTGAGCGGTTTTTGAGTCTGTGGCAACATGCGCAGCCCATTCGTGAGCTGCGCCAGCTGTCGCTTTAGGCGGCCAAATGAAACAAGAATGCGCCACCGAGTACCGCAAGGCTCGACAGTGCAACCGCGACCACCCGATCCATTTTTTGCCGCGCTGCTTGCACTTGTTGCTCCAGCAGTTTAGGGGTGTTTTCTGCTACACGTTCTACATCAATCGGTGATGCTGGTTCGGGCAGGCGATGGAAAATATCCACCATGTCTTGAATCAACTGGGCATCAAATTGATAAGGATCAAATTTAGCCATATGGTGTTTTTTCAGTAGGGCTTGTACTTCGGGATCGACTGAAACGTATTTCATGCTCCAATCAAAGAACGTCATTTGCTCAATCGGATGTTGGGACAAGATTTTGAGATCACGATGGCGTGGATCGTGCTCAAGCGACGCATACAAGCGGTCGATATCGTCTTTTTCGCCTTCTAAGCATTGAAAAAAGCAACCATTACCGTAGTACAACACCCCTACCAAGTGACGTCCCATATTGTTGCGGCGAGACTCAGACAAGATCCGTGCAACATGTGGTTCGATCCCAAGATTGGCATTGAAGGGTTTAAAGGTCGAGCGACTGACGTAGGTGATCCGCATGAGATTGCTCATGGTATTTACTCCTGATACATCCATTCTTACTGTGTTTTTCGCCACATTCCGCGTGGCTTGGATTGAATATGTGATAAATACATCAAAATTACATCTTATACAGGTATTATACAGAATATTTTGTTACAGCTAAACATGCACCAAAAAGGTGATTTTTTAAGCATTTGAAAAATGGGCTGAAAACTCAGCCCTGATTGATTAGAGCAGCCTTTAGAATCGCATTAAGCACGATCTAAAATACGACTGATCAACGGTTTTCGATGGTTTTTCTGTGCGGATTGAATGTTAAATACTGTAGGGTCAAATACACGCGTTCTTAACCAATAATTAAAAGTGAAACTCGGCCATAGGGTCGTATTTTGCCCATATTGATCTAGATACCAGCTGGCGCAGCCACCCGCTTGCCACACTGAGCCTTGAGTACGTTGTCGCATCTCAGCCACATACTGTGCTTCAATCTGTGCATCGACCTCAATGCTGCTGGCGTGTTGATCGATCAGATAGCTCAGCGCGTCGCCCACATAACGGACTTGTGACTCGATCATAAAAATAATTGAGTTGTGGCCTAACCCTGTATTGGGGCCCAACAAAAAGAACGCATTGGGAAACTGATGACTACAGATCCCCAAATAAGCATGCATGCCCTTTGCCCAGTGATCTTTTATCGCAACCCCACCCCGTCCACTGATGTCAAAATGCTCGGCTTGATTGGTCACATCAAAACCAGTGCAAAAAATTACCACATCGACATCTGTCCATTGCCCATTGACACAGACACCTGTTTCATTCATCGCATCAACAGCTCCTTGCAACAACTGCACATGCGGTTGATTAAAGGCCGGATAATATTTATTGGACATCAAAATCCGTTTACAGCCCAAGGTATAACTTGGCGTGAGTTTGGCGCGTAAATCTTCATCGTTTACTTTATTTAAATTTTTAAGCGCAAACTTTTTACCAAACTTCATCAGTCGTGGGTCAAGCAAAAATCCGGTCGCATTAAATTCCAGTGTCCAATATAGCTTATTACGATACATCCAACGTTTGATCGGTTGATGTTCGTATTTATTTTTGGTGTCTTCTCGATAGGCATAATCCGGTTTGGGCACGACCCATGCCGGTGTGCGTTGTACGATATACAGCTCACTGGCGATTTTGGCCATTTCGGGGATGATTTGAATCGCACTCGCGCCTGTTCCAATCACCGCAATCCGTTTGCCCTTCAGGTCTACGCGGTGATCCCAACGTGCGGAGTGCATGGTAATTCCCTTGAAGGTGTCACGGCCTGCAATCTTGGGATACTGCGGAATATGCAGTGCACCGCGTGCCGACACCACAAAGCGAGCGCGATAACGCTTGCCGTTGTGGCAATCGACTTGCCATGTCGATGATGCATCGTCGAAGGCAGCATGGGTGACTTCGCAATCAAAGCGGATCAATGGGCGCAGTTGATATTTGACCGACACCGCTTGCATGTAATCGAGAATTTCGGGCTGTGCGGCAAATGAGCGTGTCCAGCGTTTGGGTTCAAATGAATAACAATACAAATGTGAGGGCACATCACAAGCCGCACCAGGATACGTGTTGTCCCGCCACGTCCCCCCAACCTCAGCGCCTTTTTCCAAAATCAGGCAATCAATGCCACGTTTTTGTAGATCAATCGCCATGGCAAGGCCGCTAAAGCCCGCGCCAATAATCAGTACTTGCGTGTCAAGTGTGGGGGTTGCACCAGCCATGTGTTGATCCTGTGATATCCTCGTGCTGCCGATCTTGGCAAAAAGAGCCACGCGGTACAACCAACTTTTGTGGACATCAGCGCTGCATGCCCCGACGAATCAAGCGATGTGTCGGCGTTTCCATCGGGTGCGACTGCCGATAGTGCTGCTCTAGCCATGTCAGACTTTGGCTGTAGTGCTGCTGAATCTGGGTGAGTTGTTGCGCTGCTTGCTGCTGTTGTCCGATCAGCAGGCCATGCGCATGTTGGCGAGCCTGCTCAATCTGCGTCGTGGCAAAATCTTGTAATCCACTCAATTGCTCAATCGCCTGCTGCCACAGCTCACGCTGCTGTTGCTCAAGCTCGGTTTGCCATGTGGCTAAGGTTTGCATCGTGGCCTGCAAACGTGTCTGTGCTTCAAGGTTGGCATCTTCAGCGCGGCGCGTTGCGACAATGCTTTGATCGCGCTCCTGTCTTAAATCTTCAATCTGTTGGGTTTGCTGCTCAATCACATCTTGAGCGTCTTGTAGTTGTTGTGCGTATTCGGCGCAACGTGCATCCGCTTCAACGAGTTGCTGCTGCCAATCAGCGGTTTGAGCGGCGAATTCATCTGCTGCTGCTTGGCGAACCTGTTGCCACCACGCATCCAGCGTACCGGTCAACGCGGGTGGCAGGCTTTCAGTCTTGGCCGCTTCGAGGTTGGGCTGTTGTCCCTGCAAAAAATCTTGTTTGGCACGGTGGATATCGTTGGCACTGCCCTTGCCGATCCATTGGCGTAGTTGCATCCAACCGGGGATTGGTTGTCCATACTGACTGAGCAACCGACAGCACGCCAGCGCCCGATCATAAGCACTCATCCCGTCCCAATGAGGCAATTGTTGTAGCTCAGCACTGATATTCATGAGCGTTGATCCTGTTTTTGTCGTCTGGCTCGAATAGTACAAATAAAAATACTGTATGTACAGTATGTATTTTGGATTTGATTTTATAAAATTCTGCTAATGCTAATTAGCGGAAACTATTAGCCGTGTGACGTGTGATTCGAACCGAGGTGAAAGGTTTGTTTGGCTCATGCTCTGTCTGGATCGTCGCAATTGACAAATCCGACCAACTTTTACAGTCATCACGGCAATTCCGCTCAAGACATTTTGGTGACACGATCAAAGCAGACCCGTTCAGACAGAATGTGGCAAGGAGAACCGCTCGTGGATATTAAGACGATTGGCAAAGTACAAGGGTTGGGGTTGGCGGTGCTGACCCGTTTTGCGTCTAGTGATTTACCAGACCGCCTAAATGTACGCCAAGCCATTGAAAAACTACTGTATCAAGGCTCAAAAACCGGCTTTAAAATGGTGGCAACCGTCTCACGCACCTTTGCCCCTGCCCCCAAAGCCGATGGTGCAGCACGCCTGACTCAGCCCAAAAAAGATGGTGTGTTTGATCTATCGTTGACCGACGAGCAGCAAATGGTGCGTGACAACCTGTCACGTTTTGCCCGCGAAATGTTGCGCCCTGCTGCCCACGCTGCCGATGAAGCACATCAAACGCCTGCTGATATTTTGGCGCAAGCTGAAGAACTCGGCTTGATGTACTACGCGGTGCCCGAAGCCTTTGGCGGGATGGCAACTGAAAACAATATCGTCACCCAGATGCTCGCCCTCGAAGACTTGGGCTATGGTGACTTTTCAATGGCAGCCGCGCTGTTTGCCTCGACCTCAGTCGCCAATGTGTTGACCCGTTATGGTTCGGCGGAGCAACAAGCCAAATATTTGCCGGCCTTTATGCAATCGCCAGCCCTGCAAGCTGCACTTGCCTGTACAGAGCCAACCGCACTGTTTAACCCACAGCAGCTAGCGACCACCGCTCGTCAATCCGGTGATCAATACGTCATCACCGGTGAAAAAACCTTAGTGATTCGTGGTCAACACGCTGAGCTGTTTGTTGTTTCTGCGATGCTAGACGGCAAACCGAGCTTGTTTATTGTGGAAGGTGGTGCAGCAGGTTTGAGTGTCGCTGCCGAGCCTGCCATGGGTCTCAAGGCTGCCGAAACCGCACGTCTCAAACTTGATCAGGTTAGCGTGCCAACTGCCAATCGGATTGATGCCAATTATCAAGAATTCTTGGATTTGGGTGCACTCGCATTTTGCGCGATTGCCGTGGGAACGGCCAAAGCTGTACTCGACTATGTCGTACCGTATGTCAATGACCGTGTCGCGTTTGGCGAGCCGATCAGCCACCGTCAAGGGGTGGCCTTTATGGTCGCCGATATTGCCATCGAACTTGACGCCATGCAGATGATGACATGGCGTGCCTGTGCACTCGCTGAAGCGGGCAAACCCTTCCACCGTGAAGCGCATTTGGCGCGGATCTTGTGCAGTGAGAAAGCCATGAAAATTGGTACCGACAGTGTACAACTGCTCGGCGGTCATGGTTTTACCAAAGAGCATCCGGTAGAGCGTTGGTATCGTGATTTGCGTTGCCTTGCGGTGACTCACAGCAGCTTAAGCCTGTAAGACGAATCAAAGGAATATTGATCATGAATCTTGAAAATCCGAAAAAATTCGCCATGCTGGTCGAGCAAGCGCATCAAGTCGCCGAAAACGTATTGCGCCCGATTTCACGCAAATACGACAAAGCCGAACATGCCAAACCAGTCGAACTCGACATGCTCGCATCCCTGCTCGATGGTATGAATGAAGGCTCTGGCGAGTCGGTTGGTGCAAGCAGCACCGGTTCTGGCACCACTGCTAGTGGTAGCGGCATCAAAAACGGTTCCAACATGTCGGCGGCGCTCGGCATTATGGAAATGTGCTGGGGCGATGTGGGCTTGCTGCTCGCGATGCCACGTCAAGGTCTGGGCAATGCCGCAATTGCTGCGGTTGCCAACGAAGAGCAGCTTAAGCGCTTCAAAGGCAAATGGGCAGCGATGGCAATTACCGAACCGGGTACCGGATCTGACTCGGCCAACATCCGCACCACTGCCGTGAAAGACGGCGATCACTATGTGTTGAATGGTGAAAAAATCTATGTGACCAGTGGTCAGCGTGCCGATTGTGTGGTGGTGTGGGCAACCCTCGACCGCTCAGTTGGTCGTGCCGCGATCAAATCGTTTGTGGTCGAGCATGGCACACCGGGCATGGACGTGACTCGCCTTGAGCACAAACTCGGCATCAAAGCGTCTGATACCGCCGCGATCACCTTTACCGATTGCCGTGTCCCTGCCGAAAACTTGCTCGGCACGCCCGAAATTGATGTGCAAAAAGGCTTTGCTGGCGTGATGCAAACCTTTGACAACACCCGTCCATTGGTCGCTGCCATGGCGGTGGGTGTCGCCAAAGCCTCACTCGATCGCACCCGTGAACTGCTCAAAGCGCACTTGTCGTCCAATTATGCGCACCTGCCACAAAATGCCTCGCATATCGAAGCGACCCTTGATCGCTTGGAAGCCGAATGGGAAGCCGCTCGCCTGCTCACCTTAAAGGCGGCGTGGATGGCCGACAACAAACAACCCAACTCCAAAGAAGCCTCGATTGCCAAAGCCAAAGCCGGTCGTGTGGCCAACGAAGTCACTTTAAAGTGTGTGGAGTTGTGCGGTGCGGTGGGCTATGCCGAAACTGAGCTATTGGAAAAATGGGCGCGTGATTCGAAGATCTTGGACATCTTTGAAGGCACCCAGCAAATTCAATTGCTGATTGTGGCGCGTCGCTTACTTGGTAAATCATCGAGTGAGTTGAAGTAAGCATTTAGGCGTCATGCCACACACATGACGCCATGTTTTTTGAATGTTCTGATCAGCTTATTGGAAAGTTGTGGTTTGCTGATCTGAGCATTTTGATTTTTGTTAAAGTTCTGGTGCTTTGAGCACGCCTACCAACTGCCGTCTCGCATCAAGCACCACCAACACCTGACATTCACACTGCTCAAATAGGCGTTCAGCATCACTGAGTTTGGCTTGTGCTTGGACAAAGATTGGCGAACGCATCATCTGTGTGGCTTGCAGTTGTGGTAGGCAATGCGCACTTTGAGCAAGTGCATACTCCAAAGTCAACTGATCCACCACGCCGACCACATGCTGTTGTGCCATCACCACAGCCGCACCCACACCGCCCTGCATCATCACGCGAATCACCTGATCAAACGGATCATCTGGATTGACCGTGGGAATATGACCATTCATCACATCTTGTACACGGCTGAGCAACAAACGCCCCAACGCACCACCTGGGTGAAACTGCGCAAAATCTTGCGCTTTAAATTGGCGCACATGCATCAGCGCCACAGCCAGTGCATCGCCCATCGCCAAAGTGGCTGTGGTTGATGTGGTGGGTGCGAGATTGTTGGGGCATACTTCACGCTCGATATGGATTTGCAAAAACACTTGAGCCGCTTGCCCAAGTGCAGACTCCCGATTGCTACAAATCGCAATCATCGGAATTCGACGGGCTTGTAGATAAGGAATCAGACGCACCACTTCATCGGTATTGCCGCTATTGGACAACAAGATGACCGTGTCTTGTGCGGTGATCATGCCCAAATCACCATGAAACGCTTCCGCAGGATGCACAAAAAAACTTGGCGTGCCGGTGGATGCAAAGGTGGCTGCGATTTTGCCGCCGATATGACCGCTTTTACCCATCCCCGAAATCACCACACGTCCCTGCGTTTGATGGATCAATTGAATGGCATGGACAAACTCATCATCTAACTGTTCGCCAATCTGCTTGAGCGATTCGGCTTGTTTGTAAAATACATGAGCGCCAATGCTCATCAACTCAGTGGCAGCAAGGTATTGCATGGTGACGATCCCAAAATGATCAACGTGGCGTGGTGTGTTTTCGCGAGCTATAAGCATTTAAATGCTTAAAAAAAGCATTTTTAAATGTTAACATACTTTTTTATAAAATAAATGCTCAAAAAAAGCATTTTATTGAGCCGGTTTGGCACTTTGTTTATACTCCATACTGTCGATAAGGGGACTGACGATGACTACACCTGCCGTAGAACATACGCCGCCTGAGCAACGCGCGTATTGGTGCCGACAAGCGTGTCGCAAACTCTTTCGCCCGATTGTGCGTTTGGCGCTCCACTTTGGTCTCAAGCACAAAGACCTTGATGAAATTCTGCGGCATGCCTTGATTGACGAGGCTCTGAGCCAAACACAATCAGATGACAATAAAAAGCCCAATATCAGCCGTTTGGCGGTGATTACGGGCTTACAGCGTAAAGATATATCGGATCGTCTGGTGACGCTTGAGCAAGCGGCACAGGTTGCACCGCACTCTTGGCCGTCTGTGGTATTTACGGCATGGCTCAACTGGGTGGCGGATAATCCGCGTCTGCGTTGTATCCCCACCACTGCCCCCACCAACGAGCCGGATTATCCGAGTTTTTCCAACTTGGCGCGTCTGGCGACCAAAGGCAATGTCCACCACCGTACTGTGCTCAACGAACTGTTGCGCTTAGGATTGGTTGAAGAACAAGACGATACTGTGAAGCTGTCCGAACAAGCCTTTATCCCCAAAGAAAATCACAAAATGATGTTGTCGTTTACCGCAGATCACGGCTACGACCATTTGCAGGCCATGCTGAGCAATGTGATTGGCGAGCAGCCGCCTTTTTTGGAGCAGTCGGTGTTTTCTGAGCAGGTTTCATTGGTAGATTGTGTGGCTGCGCAAGCCTTAGCCAAAGCACATTGGCAACAGCTCCATCACACTTTGATTAGCTATTTGACCGATGCCGAACAGCAGCATCACACCACCCCACCCACCCACCGTGTACGGGTCGGCATGTATGTTTATCATGAGAAAACCCATGAGTCCTAAGTGGTCTCGCATGGTGCTCTTGGGCAGCCTACTCTTGCTGGGTGCTTGTCAAATCGATGAATCCACCACTCAGGCGGGCTTACCCGGTAGTGGCGGAACAGGCAGCCAAATCACCTGAAAAGATGGCGTATATGTGACGGGTGTCATCCAACGCTTGGCGGATGGTGTGGTGCAGGTCAACGATGAAGTTTGGCAACTGACCAGCAAAACCCAAATATTGTCGACCGACAGCGTCTTACAAGTTGGTCAAGTGGTGTATCTACGCAGTACCCCCGAACGCAATACGGTGCAGTTGTGGCTGAGACCTCAAGCACAAGGTGTGGTTGAATGGGTCGATACGGATGCACAGCAATTGTTGATTGAAGGTGCTGTGATCACATGGACGGATGACACCATTGTTAATGTGGGACGTGGTGGTCTTGCGGCAGGCCAAGCGTTACAGGTTTTTGGTGAGATCACCCAGCATGGTATCAAGGCCACCCGAATTGAGCGCATCGCTGAGTCTGTGACCCCACAGCTCACGCTGCGTGTTGATGGGATTGATCCGACCGAACATCTGATCAGCCAAGCCGGTGCCAGCTACACGTATGATGCTCTCACCAGTGTACGCTTGCCCAACCTCAACCAGTGTATCCATGCTCAGCTTGCGCCACGTCCGATGCCCATCACTGATGGCTTGTATGCCATCGCATCTTTTGAGCAAGATCAGGGTTTGCGTCATGATGCTTCGGCGTTGATCCAAGGCGAGATCGACAGTATGAAAACCCCTGCGCTGTTTCAGTTGGGCTGTTATCGGGTACACACAGACCAGCACACGCTCTGGCAAAAGATGGATGCGCAACAACTCTACAATGGGCAGGCCGTGCGTGTGGAAGGGCTGATCCGAGACGATGGCGCATTACAAGCGGTGTATATCTGGCCTGTTGAAGCCATCAACATGCCTTAGCCTGTGATCATTTTCGGTGTTCTTGGTGTGCGACAACTAACGTCGCACACCCCCTGTTTTGCCCTATTCGAGGGCATTCGTAGTGTTTAGTATAAGACTCATCAGGTGCAGTCAATCACTGCATCACATTGGACAATGCCGCTGAAAAATCAGCCATTTTCAAATATTGGGAGTCTACACATGCAACTACAGATTCAGCCTTCCCCACTGATGGCACTCGACCAACAAGCAGATACCCACGAACTCCTGTTGCGCTTTGTCCAACCCCATACCCCAAGCCGTCGCCGTCCTATCAACCTGTCATTGGTGATTGATTGCAGCGGCAGCATGGCGGGTCTACCCATGAAATACGCTCTGCATGCCGCGTCGGCGATCATCGACCAACTCAGCCCAGATGATTATTTGTCGATTGTCACCTATGACGATCATGTCACGGTGCTGTGCGATGCTGCACGAGTGACTCGCCCAGCCGAGCTCAAAGCCAGTCTGAAGCGTGTCCGTGCGGGTGGCTTGACCAACTTGAGCGGTGGCTGGCTCAAAGGCTGTGAATTGGTTGCGCGTCATGCCAGCTCAGACAGCGTCAACCGTGTGTTGTTGCTCACCGATGGTCTAGCCAATGTGGGCATTACCCAATCCAAAGTGCTGATCCAAACCGCTGCACAAAAAGCCGAGCAAGGGATTTGCACCACCACACTTGGGTTTGGTCATGGTTTTGATGAAGACTTATTGATTGGCATGGCGCGGGCATCAAGTGGTAATTTTTATTACATCCAATCGTATGATGAAGCCGCAGACGTGTTTAGCTTAGAACTCGATAGCCTCAAATCGTTGGCTGCCCAGAATCTACAAGTGAATATCCATGCACTGTCAGGTGTTCAGATCCAACAAACCCTGAGCATGGCGCGTCATACCACCCATCAAAGCCAGCATGCTTCGCTGTTTTTAGGTGATGTGTTTGAGCGTGAAGACAAATTGATTGGCGTACAACTCCACATCCCTGCCCTGCGTCTTGGTCAATATGCCGCGCTTGAAGTGGAATATCGCTATGACGTGATCGAGGATGGACAGATTCGTAGCCTACACCAATTGACCCGCTTGATGCTTGATGTGGTTGATTTGGCGACACTCGCCGTACAGCCCGCACGCACTCAGCTCACCCTCGACTTGGCACATTTGCGCATTGCCCATGACAAAGAACGTGCGATTGAGTTGGTTGATCAGCAGCAGCATGCCAAAGCTGCCCAACTGCTCGACACCTTGGTGCAAGAACTGCAAGATCAAGGGCTACACGAATCGTTTGAAATCGCCGAAGAAATGGATCAGTTGAGCCACTATGCTGGACGGATTCGTCAAAAAACACTCGATAACCAAGCCCGCAAAGAACTGTGTGATCAAAGTTTTCAGGGCAAACGCGGTCGCCGTGAGCTGACGGGACGTGGTTTGTCTGTGGATATTGCTGTATCGCAAATGCCAACGGTCAGCAGCATCACCGATGGGATTGAGCTGGTGTGTTGTCGTGAAGGTGGCAAATTGCGGATGCGCGTGGTTTCTGATGGCTACGACACCACCCTGAATGTGCAATTTCCGCGTGCGCTACGTGCCGAAGGCGCACGTTATCAGGTCGAAGATTTGTCGCTCAGTCAAGATGGCAGCTTTTATCGGGCATTGGGGCAGATTGCGCGGGTATCGTCGGGTCAAGATGTGTTTGCTCGGCGTACCCATCCATCGGTGGTGGCAAAAGCGTCGCGTCCTGCCAAAACTCTGGATGATCTGGATGAAACGACTGAAGTTGGCAACGGTATTTTGGTGCAATGTGTGCGTGATGGCAGCAAGTTGCGGGCGCGAGTGGTGTCTGATGGCTATCATCCCGATTGGAATATGCGTTTTCCGCGTGGGATTCGTGAAGAAGGCTTATTGTTTGTGGTTGATCAAGTGACGATTGGCGCAGGCAATTCGTATATCGCCAGCGGTAATATTCGCAAATTTGTACAGCAGATCTAAAAAAAACCTTACGCCAGCCCTCTCTCAAGGAAAGAGGGCGCTCCTTCTCTCATTTAGACAAGGCTGGCGCAAGGCAATCAACGACAATTTTAATCAAGCTTCAGTTTTTGGGCTAAAACCAAACTTGGCAAACAGCTTGGCGCGACGCTTGGGCAAGATATTGGCCTTGCTCAAATCGCCTTTGTAATGATCAACCACGCGCTGATCCATAATTTTGAACCACCACGATGGAATGTATGCTGGCAAAATCATGCTGGCATAACCACCGGGTAGCTGCGGCGCATCTTCAAAATGACGCAACGCTTGGAAGCTACGGGTTGGATACGCGTGGTGATCGGAGTGACGCTGCAACTGATACAAAAACAAGTTGGTCACGATGTTGTTGCTGTTCCAGCTATGCTCTGGCATGGTACGGGCGTATTTGCCATTGCCCAAATCTTCACGTTTGAGGCCATAGTGCTCTACATAGTTGATGACTTCGAGCAAGCCAAAACCATACACCGCTTGGATGGCGATAAACGGGATCACTTTTTTGCCAAATATCGTCACCAAGGTGGCATACAAACCGGCGCTCATTGCCCAGCCTTGCAGCAATTCGTTCTCAGTTGTCCAAAAGCCTTTGCCTTTGCGTTGTAGACGACGGGTTTCGATTTCGATGGCGGATTTGAAGCTGCCAATCACGGTGCGTGGCAAAAACTCCCAAAAGGTTTCGCCCATTTTGGAGCTGGCAGGATCTTCTGGCGTAGCAGCGCGCTTATGGTGACCATACGGATGCTCAACACGAAAATGACCGTAACCGGTTGGTGCGAGTGCGGCCAGCGACAACAACTGATCGACTTTATCGTGTTTGTGGCTCAGCTCGTGAGCGGTGTTAATCGCCACACCATTGATCACCCCAACCGACAGCGCAATCCCCAGTTGATCTGACAGTGGCACGCCTTTACGGGTCGCCAGATACGCACCAATAAAAGTGACGAGGTATTGTACAGGGATATACGATTTGACGATGCGCGCATAATACGGATCGGCTTCGAGCTTGCGGATCACGTCTTCGGGTGGATTGTTGGTATCTTCACCAATAATGCGATCAAGGGTGGGGATCACCATATGGATCAAGATTGGGCCAATCCATGCCATGCCGCGCATTTTTTTGGGTGCAACCCGATACGCGATCAACGCCCCTGCCCCAATCAATGGCACGGCTGGACTGAGCAGCCACAAATAGCGTTTGGCATCGCTCCAATCGGCTGATTGTTGGGTTTGCTCCATCAGGGTCATTGGGGTCTGTGCGTTCATGGTATGCTCTCCAATTCGGTATGACCTTATCATTGAACAATGGCACATTGAATAATAGTATTCATCGTCCATAAAATCTGTGCCAAAATCCGAACTATTGGTTTTTTCTATCAACGGTCGCGATATGATGCACTCTTCGCCAGCCCAGAGAGTCTGATGGATGGATGCCTTAAGCCAAATTTTGGAAGATATTCATCTGAGCCACGCCGAGTACGTCTATATCATGGCGGAGGATGCTTGGCATTTTCAGCTTGATGCGCAAGGTTTTACCGTTTTTCACATCGTCCTCACAGGACACATGATGGTGACTTTGGGGGATCAGCAGGAATATGCCATTCACGCTGGTGATATGGTGATGATTCCGACCGGACAGTTGCACTACGGTTTTGCACGTGGGCAACAACGCCATTCACCTGCTTACAATTTGTCTGCCGATTTTCGCGGACACCGTAATGATCCAGTGATGCTGTATCAGCAACGGGCGGATTGTTTGATTCTCACCGTGCGCTGTGCACTTGATGCTGAAATGGCTCGTCCTTTACTCATGGCACTGCCACGCGTCATGCTGATTCGTGGGGTGACTGGGCAAGGCGCACCTGAGTGGCTCAAAATCGGTTTACAGTTTTTGGCGCTCGAAGCCGAACGTACCCGACCCGGCCGCGACACCCTGATCAATCGCTTGGTGGGGATGCTGTTTATTGAATGTGTGCGTGACTATGTCGAGCAATTGCCCGAAGGCTCAGACAGCTGGCTGGCGGCCTTGTGTGACCCACAGCTCTCGCCCGTACTCAGCGCCATTCATGCCAAACCTGCACAGGCGTGGAGCGTGGCTGATCTGGCGAGTATTGCGTGTATGTCGCGCTCAAGTTTTGCTGAGCGTTTTAGTGAAGTGATGGGGCAACCACCCCTTGCCTATTTGTCTGCGCATCGACTGCGCTTGGCGGCATGGAACCTCCGCGAAAATCAGCACAGCATTAGCCGAATCAGTGAAATGGTCGGCTATGGCTCTGAAACGGCGTTTAGCCAAGCCTTTAAACGGCAATATGGCATGTCCCCGAGTCAATACCGCAAGGTTGCGTTACAGGTGACTGTCTAAAAAAGCTTGTACTTCAAGCCAAAACTGACAACAATAATTCCGCCGATGAACCAACCTGCTGGTTCTCAGACAAAAAAAGCTGCCCGAGAGGGCCATTTTCGGAGCATGTGCGATGCAACAGCCGCATTATCGTTTTTTTGATCTACATCATCTCAACCGCTATTTGATTTGGATGCTGATTCCGCCAGCGATCCTGACCGTGTTGGGCTTTGTGCATGGTTTGTATTCTCTGAGTGTGCTGGCCGAGCGCCCTGCTGAGATGCTGCTGGTGAGTTTGCCAGCACTTGAGCAAAGCATGGTGTGGCAAGATGGCGTATTACGCTTTTCTCAAATCAGCATGACTTTGATTGTTCTTACTTTCTTTTTTGCCTGTTGGTTGTATTTTGCCAAACGCAATTTGATCGCGTTGTTTGACCGTGTTGAACACACCCTGCAAAACTCCATCAAGATTTTTATCAATTTGATCATTGGGATCTTTTTTGCGCTACGCATGATGCTCAAGTTGTGGCGTACCAGCACACCAGACAGCCACGCCCATGAAGCCGAAAAATGGCTCGTGCCAGTGTGGTGGGCGATTTTGATTGCGGCCAACGTCTGCAAGGTGATGGCGGTGGTTAAACTGCAAAGTGCAACCACGGTCGGTGCATGGACGACTGGCTATGATTGGATGCTCGCCGCCTATAGCTTGTATTTTCCGCTGTATATCCTGACATGGCGACTGGCACAAAAACTGGCACGTTTTCAACATGCTCACTGGACACAATTAACCCCGCAAAACCCATCGACGCCATCTAACATGGGGTACAGCACATGAGCGACATTATCCAAGTGTATGGGCGTGGTGCGCCCGTGCGTGGTCAAATTGGCCCCTATCCATTTGGTGAAGCGATTGGTGTGGTGTGGCGAAATATCGTTGGGCCGAGTCGTAACAACCCTGCCAATGTTCAATTTATTCCAAAATCCATCACCCTCAACGACATCGAGCCTGAGCTGACGCTCGGTGTGGGTGGCGATGTGATGATGATGTTTGGTCGTAAGCTTCAGTTTGGGGACTGCATCAAAGATTTTTTTGCACCGTGTGATGCCATTTTGCTCAATATGGAGGGTGTGATTACCGATCATCCCAAAAAAGGCCCTGATCAAAAGCATGACCCTCAGATTATTGACTCTCTGACTACGCTGTTTGATCCCAAAAGAACCTACCTATCGCTCGCCAATAACCACTCCGGTGATTTTGGCATGGATGAATGCTACCGCTCACAACGAATGTTTGAGCAAGCGGGATTTCATAGTTTTGGTCTACGTCAAACGCCATATATCGACATCCACCCTGCACTACGCGTGGTGACAGGTACTCAGTGGAGCAATCACCCCTGTCATGATTTGGCATGGCTCGATGAATCACCTGAGCAATATCGCCGTCATGATGCGTTTAATTTGTTGTTTCCGCATTGGGCGTATGAGATGGAGTGCTATCCGCGTCAGACCAGTGTGGCGCAGATGCAACAGTGGTTGCGGCAATTTGACGGTGTTATTGGTCATCATGCGCATGTACCGCAGCCGATCACCAGCTATCAAACGCAAGATCAGCGTCAACAGCTCGCCGCCTATTCTTTGGGTGATTTATGTTTTGGTTTGGGGTTTAAAAATCGCCCTATTCTTAAGCATTACCCTTACGGGATTGTTGCTCGCTTGCAGATTGGTCGATTGCGGTCTAATCCCGCATTGTGGTCGGTCGGTCGTTGTGATTGGTCTTTTACTGAATCGGACTCTTCTGCTGATCGATTAATTTTTTCGACGAAGCTTGCTTCGTCTGTTGATTATTTTAAATTTACTTAGGCTATTTTGGAGATTTAGTCCTAGCTATGTTTGGTGTTTATGTCTGAAAAAGACAAAAAATGTGAGAAGTCGGCAGAATATGACCTTTTGATCAGATATCCCACGCAGTATAGTCAAATGAGATACGGCTCACAGTTTTGAGCCACTCATGACTGTACGGGTGTGGATGGAGGTTTCATCATGGGCATTTTTTCAAAGATTCAACAGTCGGTCTCTCATACCGCACACCATTTGGTTCCGCGTAAGGTGCAGTTTGATTGGTCAAATACGCCACTGGAGTGGATTCCCAATCAGCCGTTTGCCAGCCACTTTATCAACCAGATCAATATGATCCTGCCCGCTGGCGAGTTTTGGTTTTGCCGTTTGTACAACAAAGCGTTGCCACACATCGACGACCCCAAGTTGCGCGAAGACATCCAGATGTTTATCCGCGCCTGAGAAACTGCGGCCACTGTTGCTCAAACGTGGCTTGGGTGATTTGGCGATTTGGTGGTGTCGGCTGCTGCGGTTCTATTTGCTGTATTGCTGCATTCGTTGGGTCTGACTCGCTGCTTGCGCTCGGCTGATCGGTTGCGGCAGATGTGCTAACTTTTGCAGCATCAGCGTCTGTATTGGCTGCGTCGTTGATACTGCTGTTCGTGTCGCCAGATTGCGGCTGGGCGTCTTCTTGCTGCTGTGGCTTAAGTTGCTGTGATAACTGCGAATGCAACGCTGCATAACGCTCAAGCATATCCGCCTGCTGGCTGTTGAGTTGGTCAGTATAGGCGCTCAGCGCTTGCTCAAGCTGGGTATAAATTCGATAGCGATCCGCAAGGCTGATACGCGGTAGTTCAGTATTCAGCGCCGTGGTGATCGGGATGAGATTGTCTAGCGTCAGTCGACTTTCGAAGACACGGATCAAACCACTCAGCGCTTGATGTACCTCGCTGGCGGTCTGGGGTTTGCTGGTGGCGGTGGCGACCTGACGGCTATTGCTGATGACCTCAGCATCGACTGGCGTGGTCTGATGCAGCTTAATCCACAGCAACCAGATCGAACACAAGAAAATCAGGACAAGTACAAACAAATTTTTCATATCGAATACCCAGCCCAGATACTGGCGACAGATGACGCCTGATGATGCGTCATCTGTCGCCTAGCCGCTTCCGCCCATTGGCGAACCACGCCACTCACCACAAAAAACTTAGCACAAGAAATTTAGCATCAGATCAGCGATGAAGCGTTCTACTCTCGATCAATCGTCGCCACATGCTTTGGTGGCAGAATCGAATTGGCACGATTCACAATCAAAGGATCGACCGCACCAATATTACTTTGGTCTTTGTTTGGATAGTCAAAGCGATTCAGCACATAACGCATCGCATTTAACCGCGCGCGCTTTTTACAGTTTGACTTAATCACATACCAAGGCGAATCTGCGGTATCGGTATGATAAAACATGGACTCTTTGGCGACGGTGTATTCTTCCCATTTGTCCAAAGACGCCAAGTCAATCGGCGACAGCTTCCACTGTTTGAGTGGATGAATTTCACGCTCCTTAAAGCGTAGGCGCTGCTCACTGCGACTGACCGAAAACCAGAACTTCATGAAATGAATACCACTTCTGACTAGATTTCTTTCAAATTCAGGGCATTGTCGCATAAATTCTTGGTACTCACCATCAGAGCAAAAGCCCATTACCCGCTCAACACCAGCACGGTTGTACCACGAGCGATCAAACAAGACGATTTCGCCACTGGTCGGCAAATGTTGAATATAACGCTGAAAATACCATTGACCACGCTCTTGTTCATTTGGCTTTTCTAGGGCGACGATATGCGCACCGCGTGGATTTAAATGCTCAATAAAACGCTTAATCGTGCCGCCTTTACCCGCTGCATCGCGTCCTTCAAACAAAATCACGACGCGTTGTCCGCTGTCTTTGACCCACGCCTGAAATTTAAGCAGCTCAATTTGTAATCTATATTTTTGATGCTCGTAGGTCTCACGCTTCATCTTGAATTGATAGGGGTAGCCGCCTTCACGCCAATCATTGCTGAGCACCAGATCAAGGTCTTGTTGCGGGGTGAGATCCAGCTCCTCAAGATGACGATTTTTTAGGGCGCGTAACAGAGTTTGCTGCTCATCCACCGACAAAGATTGCACCAAAGCATCAGCAACCGCTTGTATATTGCCAATTTCGGCTGTTTGTAGTCGGTGTTGCAGCTCCGCACCGGCTTGTTCGAGTGCAGCTTGCTGGCGTTGTTCTACGCTGAATGCTTCAATATTTTCGGGACTTAATGGACGTTCTTGCATGTATGACTCTCCACGGTTGATGACTCTCAGTGCTTTCAATCTAGCATGTCCAATGTTTGTTTTTGGCTAAAATCACGGGCATGCGGTTTAAGTTTTTGGCTTGTATTGTATGCCTGTTAAAGCCTAAGATGAGTGAGGTCTGCACGACACCGCCCACTGCATCACCCCTGCAAAACCACTACAGTTACCGTCTAGTCCTTTATCCTTCGGACAGCTCACGCGCCATCCAAGAAGCCATGCACGCCCGTGCGCATGGTGGTGCGATTCAAGAGTATCTCAAAGCGCATGGCGTTGAAACCGAACGCAACACCAAGATTATGGAGTGGTTGTTTGAGTCCTTGCTAGCGGACGATCCGTTGGGGCTAAAAACGCCCAAAATGCTGGAACGTCAGTGGCTGGTTTTCCGTCTGGGGATTATTGCTGCGGTTGAGCATATGACCTGCGTGCTTGGCAATTATGTGATGCGCAACCAGACATGGGATGAGATGGGCGCTGACCCTGTCTTGCTCGATCTGATCCGCTGGCATGGTGCTGAAGAAGTCGAGCATCGTTGCGTGGCATTTGATTTGTACAACGCGATGGGCGGTAGCTATTTGTCACGTTATTATCTGGCAAGTATTGCCACGCCATTGGTGTTTTTCTTATGGGTGGATGGTGCTGCACACATCATGAAACAGGATGCACGATTTACCTCGAAAAAACCCAGCGCATTAAAGCCTTGGATGTGGTTGGAGTGGAATCGTACTTCCAAAAATGGCACGCTCCCCTCGCCGTTTTGGTTGGCGGTACAGCAATTTCCATTCTTTAGTCCTTGGTACAATCCGGTGTATGAAGGTTCGACCGAAGAAGCGTTGGCTTATCTTGCCAAATCCCCTGCGGCAGCTCGTAGTCAGTTGTATGTGGTGGATCAACAGCCTCAAGCCCGTCAGTCGTAATTAATCCAAAAAGCCTTACATCATGTAAGGCTTTTTTGCGTGTTTTCAAATACGCTTAGGCTATTTTGCCGCTTTCCACATCGTTGCTCATTGGTGAGATGTTCGCTGCACGTTCATCTGCTGCTGCCCATGCTTTTTCGTGGAAGAAAAAGGCAAAAGCTTGGACGGTGGGTTCGAGCATACTCAAGGTTAAGGCCATCCAGACATTACCTGTCACCGCATAACCCACAGCGGCTGCAACCGTGATGTGCATGATGTAATAGCTCAAGGTTTTCTTGAGTGTGCGCTCGTGCGTGCTGATAAAGCCTTGAATATGTGCCATGATCCTGCCCTCAATGTGCTGATTGAGAGTGATGTTATCCAAGTCAGATTTCTTGGTAAAACCGTTTGAAACAATAAAATTAATCGGAATAAACGATGAAATCAAAAATTTCATCAAGCAAATCTGATAAATCAGAATAAGGCTTCGTTCTGAAATCGCGAGAAAAGTTATCAATAAAATTAAATAAATCTTGCTTTTTTTTAGGAAAAGAATTAACTATCATCAACACTTCTTTATGTTTATTTAAAAGAATAGACCTCTCAACTAAGGTGATCACTTCTAGAACCTCCAAACTCATAAAACAATATTTATATTCTGAATTATAATATTGCTTTATTTGAGATAAATCGTACTGCTTATCATAACCACTATCATCGTACTCTTTGTAAGAGTTAAATATCTTATTTTCACTAAAAACAAGGGTGTCTTTTCCAATCTGTTGAAAAAAAACAGTGTTTGAATTCCCAAAGCACTCAACGATACAGGGAACAAACATATGATCTACAAAGTTTATTAAGCCGCTGATTAGGCTTGAAAACTCAAAAGAAGAAATACTCTCGTTTTTTAATCCAAAAATATCAGCCAAATCATTATTCCAACCAATAGATCTTAGGTACACATGGGCTAACTCGTGTGCCAAAGCATCCTCATATTTAGATTCATCTAGAGCGTTTGATATATATATATTGTATATTTTATCCTCTTCAATAAAACTAGCTGGACAACCATACAACTTAGGACATTGCGGATTAACACTGTAAACCTTAATGTTTTGTTGCTCTATAAAACAATCTTTATTCATTAATTATCTCCTAAAAACATCCCCACCAAGCACGCTTGATGGGGGTCTTTTACGCGGTCAGATTGACGATTAAGTCAACTGAGCCACGCTGATTTTGTCGGCTTTGTCGGTGTACTCGCCCATCTTGTCGAAGTTCATGTAACGATAGATATCGCCAGCCATGCTGTCGATCTTCTCTGCGTAGACCATGTACTCTTCAACGGTCGGCAGTTTACCCATGACCGCAGCAACCGAGGCCAGCTCAGCCGATGCGAGATAAACATTAGCACCTTGACCCAAACGGTTCGGGAAGTTACGAGTCGAGGTCGATACGCAAGTGGTGTTTGGTGCAACACGGGCTTGGTTACCCATACACAGCGAACAACCGGGCATCTCAGTGCGCGCACCGGCACGACCGTAGACGTTGTAGTAGCCTTCTTCCATCAGTTGGTGCTCGTCCATACGGGTTGGCGGAGCCAGCCACAGACGAGTTGCCAAGGAACCACCTTCCACTTTGTCGAGCAGTTTGCCCGCTGCGCGGAAGTGACCGATGTTGGTCATACACGAACCAATGAACACTTCGTCGATCTTGTCGCCAGCAACGGTCGAGAGCAGCTTGGCGTCATCTGGATCGTTCGGGCAGCACAGGATGGGTTCTTTGATCTCGGACAGGTCGATTTCGTATACTTTGGCGTATTCGGCGTCAGCGTCTGCTTTGATCAGGCTGGGGTTGTCCAGCCATTTTTGCATCGCTTCAACACGACGTGCCATGGTACGCGCATCGCCATAACCTTCGGCAATCATCCACTTGAGCATGGTGATGTTGGAGGTCAGGTATTCAGCAACCGCTTTTTCCGATACGGTGATCGAACAGCCAGCAGCCGAACGCTCAGCAGAAGCATCAGACAACTCAAACGCTTGCTCAACGGTCAAATCGCTTTCCATTTCGGTCAAGTCGATCTCAAGGATACGACC
>CALFYA010000256.1 GCA_937952925.1 uncultured Moraxellaceae bacterium | reverse complement strand
TGGAACTGACCCTTCAAGATATTTTCGGCAATAATCGGTGTATTGAGCAAAATCTCAATGGCAGCGCGGCGGCCTTTGCCATCTTCAGTGCGGATCAAGCGTTGCGAAATGATCGAGCGTAAGTTGGAGGACAAATCCATCAGCAACTGACCACGACGTTCTTCGGGGAAGAAGTTGATGATCCGATCGATCGCTTGGTTGGAGTTGTTGGCGTGTAGTGTACCCAAACACAAGTGTCCTGTTTCGGCAAACGCGATGGCGTGTTCCATGGTTTCGGTGTCACGGATCTCACCAATCAAAATCACATCGGGCGCTTGGCGCAAGGTGTTTTTCAGGGCGTTGTGCCATGAGTGAGTATCGACGCCCACTTCACGGTGCGTGACCAACGATTTTTTGTTTTTGTGCACATATTCAACCGGATCTTCGACGGTGATGATGTGACCAGCGGAGTGTTCGTTGCGGTGGTCGATCATCGCCGCAAGCGAGGTGGATTTACCCGAACCCGTTGCACCCACAACGAGTACCAAACCACGCTTGGTCATGATCACGTCTTTGAGCACTTCGGGCAGTTGCAGCTTTTCAAAATTGGGAATTTCGGCGGCAATCGTCCGGATCACCATGCCCACTTGCAGCTGCTGCATAAACACATTGACCCGAAAGCGACACACACTAGGGAGAGAGATGGCAAAGTTGCACTCCATGGTGTCTTCAAACTCTTGGCGTTGCTTGGCATTCATCAAGCTATAAGCCAGTTTTTTGGTCATTTCTTCGGTCAGGCGTTGCTGACTCATCGGGCGCATGTGCCCTTGGTATTTGATGCTGGGGGGAAAGTCGACCGAAATGAACAAATCAGAGCCGCCAATCTCATGCATTTTGGTCAGCATTTGGTGCATGTATTGACGAACGTCATCCTGTGGCGTAGTGGTCATGATTCCATTCCATGTGTACGTTAACGTGGCGATCTTGCTTGAATCACCGCATTCTCGCAAGCGCTCATCGCTGGTTTTAGCAACAAGCATTGTCAAAAGGTGTATGAAACATGCATGAATCTTTATCGATCTTACACGCGGATGCAGCACCGCAAGAGATTCAGGTGCATCTTGCGGCAATTTTGGCGACCCTGCCCAATCAGGCAGGCGTCTATAAAATGTTGGGGGTGCAGGGGGAGTTGTTGTATGTGGGCAAAGCCAAGAATCTGAAAAATCGGGTGTCGAGTTATTTTGCCAAAACCATCGAGCATCCCAAAACCCGCGCACTTGTGGCACGGATTCGCCATATTGAGCTGTTGCTGGCGCGGAGTGAAACCGAAGCACTGTTGCTGGAGCAAAACCTGATCAAGCAGCATCGCCCGCCATACAATATTTTGCTGCGCGATGATAAGTCGTATTTGTATGTGTTTATCTCCGCAGATCAGCCGTATCCACGCTTGGCGATGGGACGGGGCAAAGCCAAGCATCAAATCGGCAAATTCTTTGGCCCCTTCCCGAGTGCGACGTCGGCCAAAGACACCCTGCTGCTATTACAAAAAATGTTTATGGTACGCCAATGTGATAATCGCTTTTTTGCGGCGCGTCAGCGTCCGTGTTTGGAGTATCAAATCAAACGCTGCCGCGCCCCGTGTGTGGGCTTGGTCAGTCCCGATGAATATGCGCAAGATGTCAAAAACACCATTGCTTTTTTGAAGGGTGAAAATACAGAGCTGAACCAACGCTTGATTGGCATGATGGAAGAATCCTCCATGCGTTTGGAGTTTGAACAAGCGGCACTGTATCGCGATCAGTTGACCATGCTACGCGATATCCAAGCGCAGCAAGCGGTGTATACCCTCAAAGGTGATGCCGATGTGATGGCGATTGCCCAGCAAGCAGGGGTGGTGTGTGTGCATGTGCTCACGGTGCGCGGTGGGCGAGTGCTTGGCGGCAAGAGCTATTTTCCGGATCCGACCGAGACCAGTGATGACGCCACCTTACTGACGGAGTTTATTCCATCGTTTTATTTTCAAATTGCCGACGACTGCGCGCCCGAAGTGATTGTGAGTCAGCCGATTGCTGAGCTTGAGAGTGTGCAAGCGGCACTCAGTCAACAATTTGGTCATCGGGTACAGCTCAAAACCCGTGTGCGGGAGGTACGCGCCGAATGGCTAGAGATTGCAACACTCAATGCAGAAGGTGCACTCAAAGCCAAACTCAGCAATCAGCTGGATATTCGGGCGCGGTTTGCCCAATTGGCGGAGGTGTTGGGGCAAACGGTGGATCGTGTAGAGTGTTTTGATATCAGTCATACGATGGGTGAAGCGCCGATTGCCTCGTGCGTGGTGTTTGATCAGGGCGGCGCACGCAAGCGTGATTATCGTCAATATGCCATCACGGATATTACGGGTGGTGATGATTATGCGGCGATGCGCCAAGCTTTGACCCGCCGCTATAGCAAGCAGCCCTTGCCAGATTTGTTGTTGATTGATGGGGGCAAAGGCCAGCTGAATGTCGCCAAGCAAGTGATGAGCGAGTTGGGGCTAAACACCTTGCTGCTGGGCGTCTCCAAAGGCGAGGGGCGTAAAGCAGGGCTTGAGACGCTGCATCTGCCCAACGGCCAAACCATCAATTTGCCACCAGATCACAAAGCACTACATCTGATCCAACAGATCCGCGATGAGGCGCATCGTTTTGCGATTACCAAGCACCGCGCCAAACGCGATAAACGTCGGGCAGGCTCAGTGCTCGAGTTGATTCCCAATTTGGGCGAAAAACGCCGTCGTGAGCTCCTCGCGCATTTTGCCGGTATGCAGGGGTTGCTCAGTGCCAGTGAAGCTGAAATTGGTCAAGTCAAAGGGATTGGTCAGGTGTTGGCGCGGCAGATTTATAAAATTTTGCATGAGTAAACCGCATCGACTACACGGGTTTCGCCT
>CALFYA010000255.1 GCA_937952925.1 uncultured Moraxellaceae bacterium | reverse complement strand
CCCCAGCAGCAAAATCAGCACGCCCAAAAACTTTTTTCATCACAAAAAATCGTTAATTTAAAAACGTCAGCTTCGGAATCAGGACGGATTTTCTGGTTTTGTAGATGATTTGAAGTCTTTTAGAGGAGTATGTTGTTATGTCGATTCTCGATATCCCAACCTTCGTGTTGATTGTGTTGATGGTACTGCTTGCCACCACGGTTGGTCGGATCTTGACGATTTTGCTGGATCACACCGTCCGTCGTGATCGCACCCCACGTCTGCCACCCCCCCATACGCTCTCGACGGCGTCTTGAGTGTGAGTGTGCAAGGAGATACCCCATGCCAAGGATGTGCTGTTGTCTGGATCGCCACACGTTCAACCGTTTGAAGGTGTGGCGTTAAATCACGAAACTGCCCCAAACTCATGGCACAATAGCATTTTTGATTTTGAGTGTTTGCCATGTTGACCCCTGCACAAATTGCACTCAACCAAGCCATTACCGAGCTTGACGTTGCCACCGTCCAACAACTGCTGCAAGACGGCCTTGATCCCAATTACCTTGATCCCGAATTGGGCACGCCGATCACCCAGATTTGCGATGAGTTGTTTGCATGGTGGGAAGCGGTGGTGCATGGCTACGAAACCGAAAGTCCACTCGAAGACGCCGAAAAAGCACGCTTGCTCGAACCCTACCTTGCGATTATCCATGCGCTCATTGCCGCCAATGCCAACTTGCATCTATGGGACAGCGAGGAGCTATATGGCCCACTGTGGGATGCCGCAAGCGCGGCCTGTGTGCCGGTGGTCGAGTTGCTGCTTGATCAGGGTGTGGATCCCAATACTCGCGACGATGAAGGCTTGACCGTACTGTCGTCGATTAGCCAGTTGTGGTTTGATGTCGATTTTGATTTGATCGAATGGGATGATGCGTTGCCCGAAGAAGAAGCCACCTTAAAGCTGTTGCGTGCGCGCGGTGGCAAAACCACTGCAGAGTGGGCAGAAGCCTAAATCACCAGATTGGCGATGGGCATCACACTGCCCATCGCCACATATTGAGCGCAACAGACAGCTTAGGGCATGGCTGCCATTTGCTGCTCAAATGCTGCAAAGCGTTGCTGCAGTTTTTGCGTTTCGCGTTGTTTGTCGGCATCACTTAAAAATGAATAGCGAATACTGCGATACACCGTATCTTTCAGGGCTTGATAGCTCGGTTGATAGCGTTGCACATATTGCAAATATTCATTGCTCAAATTATTGCGAGATACCCCCGAATCATCAGTTGAAATCACATACGGCACTTGATATTGCTGATACAACTGAATCGGATGCTCATCGGGTTTGACCCCCAAAATAAACGCATTGCTGGTCAGATTGATCTCAACCGCCACATCACGTTCACGCATGGTTTTGAGTAAACCAATCGGATCTTGTTCGTGAGCAATATCAATGCCATGCCCAATCCGCTGAGCGCCTGCCAGCTCGACGGCTTCACGGATATGAAATTTTAGTCCTTCCGGCGGCACCATCCCAAGCACCAATTCCCCAGCGTGCATGGCGACTTTGACCTTGGGAAATTGCGCTTTTAAGGCGTGAAACATCAGCATATGCAAATGATAGTCGCGCATGGCGACATAGCCATTTTCGGGGCCGACAATATTGACCGCAACCAGATGTGGGCTTTGGCTGGTGGCTACAAACGCACTATACAACCCACTCAACACTTTGGCGGGTGAGCTGTTGCGCGATACATAGGTTTGAAAACGCATACTCAACTGATCGTCATTCAGCCCTTGCGCGGCTTCGTCAATCACCTTGAGATAGTCTTGGATATTGTTTTTAAAAGTATTGTTATTGGCAAGGAGGGTAATGGCTTGTTGCACGATCGCCAGCTGCTGTGCATCGGTTTGGGTTGCGGTGAGCGTCCCAAGCAAAGCGACGACATCAGTCGGTTCTAGCGTGGGGCTGCCGGTCAGCATGGTTTCGATATAGCTGACATTTTCGGCTAATGCGCGTGCCTTGAGATGCTTGAGCCCTTGATTGTATTGATAAGAAGACACCGCACCAAAATAACCAAAGGTATTAAAAAACTGCTGATCAGGCGGTGGCTGATCATGAACATGGTTGGCATAGTCTTTGTCTGACCATGTTTGCAAGACCCCAGCGTACCATGCGTTATTGGCGCGGACGGCGGCTGCACTGACACAATGGGTTTGATCAGTCGCCGCAAGGTTTTGCGGTTTGGTTTCAATGCTATATAGTTTTTTGTTCGGCACACTGTTGATATAAATGCAAAATTGTTGTGCATCGACCCAATCTAGATAGGTTTCGGCATAAATCGAGCCAGAGTAGTGGTGATGCAAATCACCGCCTTTGGGCAGTAAATTGGTTAGCAAGGTCAGGGCGGCGAGATTTTGTGGTTTGGCACTGATCAGGCGCTGGTAATAATCGGCAGTTTTTTGTTGGGCAAGGGGCATCGTCAAAGCATCTGCCCAAACGGTTTGGCTGACCAACACGGTGAGCAATGTATATCCCATCATTTTCATCATTCGATCCTTCTGATCTTATTGGAAAGGTGATCATAACCAATCATGTCGCAAAAATCTGGATCAGGCTAAGATGAATTGAGAAGACACACAACCAACTGATTTATCGACGCTTGTGAGAGGATTTAAACTCAAAACGATAGGATTGTGACCACACCGCATATTGCCCTGCGCCAAATTGAGTCTGGCGAATGGCGCTGAGCAGTTTTGCTTCAAATTGAGGTTGCTTGAGTGTGCTGGAGATGAGTTTAAGATCCGACACGGTGCCATTGGGTTGGACGGTCAAATGCACCACCATCTGATCGGCGGTGCGTTTGGGTTTGAGCCGACGATAGGCCGGTTGCAGCTGCTGGCGTTGGATCTCAAGTAGCCAATGCACATCAAAGCGCTGATTGCTGATGGGTTGGGCAGGTTGCGTTGCCGGAACATCCAGCGGAATGTCGGTGAGATGTTGACCATAACGAGTGGCATTCGCACTGGCAACATCATCAGTGGCGTGGCGACCAAGACGCGCCAGCGAGCCTAACCATGCGTGTGCCGTGAAACTGGTGGTGATGCTGAGGAGAATGACGAGCTGCATGATCAATTTAAACATCTAGATTCTCGGTTTGATCTGTCGGTTGCAAGGTGTGCTGGTATTTGAACCATCTGGATGGTTTGGTTATTTTCTCACCGATAGTGGACAAAAGATAGCCCTCACCTCGGGCTGAGGCGCTCAGCAATACGTCAAACCTTGACGCGAATCCATCGCCCAAAATGGCAAAACCGTCTATGATCAGCCGCATGTTTTGGCTTTTTGTATGTTGATGGATCAATGACCACACTGATCAATGCCGCCACCGAGAGCCGTTCGGTGGCTGAATTTACCGAACAAGCCTACCTCAACTATGCCATGTACGTGATCATGGATCGGGCGTTGCCGCATGTGGCCGATGGCTTAAAGCCAGTTCAGCGCCGCATTGTGTATGCCATGAGCGAGCTTGGACTCAAGTTTAGCGGCAAACCCAAGAAATCCGCCCGTACCGTGGGCGATGTGCTGGGCAAATATCATCCGCATGGCGATTCGGCCTGTTATGAAGCGATGGTGTTGATGGCGCAGCCATTTAGCTATCGTTATCCGTTGGTCAGTGGGCAAGGCAACTGGGGATCACCGGATGACCCCAAATCGTTTGCCGCCATGCGTTATACCGAAGCCAAGCTATCGGCCTATAGCGACACCTTGCTGGCGGAACTCGGGCAGGGCACAGTCGAATGGCAAGACAACTTTGATGGCAGCCTACAAGAACCAGTCACGCTGCCTGCGCGTCTGCCCAACATTTTGCTCAATGGCACCACCGGCATTGCCGTCGGCATGGCGACCGACATCCCCCCGCACAACCTGCGTGAAGTGGTGAAGGGCACCATTGAGCTGCTGAAAAACCCCAATTTATCTGACGAAAAACTCGCTGAGATCATTCCTGCGCCAGATTTGCCCACCAAAGCCGAACTGATCACCCCACGAGATGAATTGCTGAAAATCCAAAGCACCGGACGGGGCAGCTATCGGATGCGTGCGGTATATCGGGTCGATAAAAACGAAATCATCATCACCGATTTGCCCTATCAAGTATCGGGCAGCAAAGTGATTAGCCAAATTGCCGATCAAATGCAGGCCAAAAAACTGCCTTTGGTCACCGATTTGCGTGATGAGTCCGATCATGAGCATCCGACCCGTTTGGTGATTGTGTTGCGCTCCAATCGCATCGACGCCGATGCGGTGATGAGCCATTTGTTTGTCACCACCGATCTTGAAACCAGCTATCGGGTCAATCTGAACATGATTGGCCTAGATGGTCGGCCACAAGTCAAATCAATCAAAGGCATCTTGCTTGAGTGGCTAGAAGCACGCCAAGACACCGTGCGTCGCCGTTTGCGTTATCAACTCGAGAAAATCGAAAAACGCCTGCATATTTTGCAAGGCTTACTGATTGCCTATCTGAATGTCGATGAAGTGATCCGCATCATCCGTGAAGAGGACCAGCCCAAAGCCGCGTTGATCGCAGCATTTGGCTTGACCGAAATTCAAGCCGAAGCGATTTTGGATCTCAAACTCCGTCATCTCGCCAAGCTCGAAGAAATGGAGCTACGCCGTGAGCAAGATGAGCTCCTCGCGCAACAAGCCAAAATCCAAGATCAACTCGCCAACCCCGATTCACTGAAAAAACTGATCATCAGTGAGCTACAAGCCGACGCCAAAAAATACGGTGATGAGCGCCGCTCACCAGTCGTGCAGCGTAGCGATGCGGTGGAAATGAAAGACAGCGATATGCAACCTGCCGAGCCGATCACGGTGGTGCTATCGCAAGCCGGTTGGATTCGTGCCGCCAAAGGTCACGAGGTTGACCCCACCAGCATGAGCTACAAAGCCAACGACAGCTATCAAAGTCATTGTCTGGGTAAGTCCAATCAACGGGTGTATGTGCTTGATTCAACGGGTCGCAGTTATGCGCTGGCGGCAGCCAACCTGCCGTCGGCACGCGGTCAGGGTGAGCCATTAACCAGCAAACTGACTCCGCCAGCAGGCAGTCGTTTTGTGGAAGTGTTGATGGGTGAAGATCGTCAACCCATTTTGCTGGCCTCCCAACATGGCTATGGTTTTATCAGCCAACTCGACAGCCTTGAGAGCAATGCCAAAGCCGGTAAGTCTGTGGTCAATTTGCCTGAGCGAGTTGAGATGCTGCCCGTGTTGAGGATTCCCGAAGGCGCAGATCGCGTGGCGGTGTTGGCATCATCCGGTCGCTTACTGGTGTATCCGCTGGCCGATTTGCCCGTGATGAGCAAAGGCAAAGGCAATAAGCTGATTCAGCTTGAAGAGGGTGAAGTGGTCAAAGCCTTGATCGCCTTGCCCCCACAAGCTGCCCTACAGTTGATTTGTGGTTCACGGCCGCTGACGCTCAAAGACAGTGACTTGGCGCACTACAGTGGTAAACGCGGGCAGCGTGGGCATTTGTTGCCGCGTGGTTATCAAAAAGCCAGCCACATGCAATTAGTGTGAACGCATTAACAGTTGCTCAGGGCTTTGAAGTTCAGGTGATCAATTGTCAGATTCGATTGGTCACCAAGGGACAACAAAAGGGCAAGTGATTTTGACCTGAAAAGACAAGCCATAGGCTTGTCTTTTGCGGTTCAATATGAAAGATTCGGGTTATCCCAAGAAGAGCAACTCACATGGAATCCGTCAGTTGCCAGACACAGCAGGAGCAGGGTGCATTGAACGCGTCAAATCCAGATGCGACGCAGCCAGTACCGCAGTCGCCAGCCGCCACTCCCGTTGCGGCCTCGCCGACACTGTCTGCCGAAGTCCTCAATCAGATCCGCGACATGCTCGACCAACGAAGTTTGAGCTTGCGTTTTCAAGACGATGGCGTCGAGCGTCGTTTTGTGCAACATCGTGCCGAACAATATCGTGAGTTGGTACGGCTCGGTTGGCCGTTGCTGCTGATCATTTACATCATGCTGCTCGGCATGGGCATGCAGTTTTATCCCCAAGATTTGTTTTATCAAGGTGGTGTGTTTATTTGGACGATCTGGTTGCCGGGGTTGTTGGCCTTGCTCGCAGGTTCGTTATTGCCCACCCGTAAAATGTTTGATCAGCACTTTGAATTGGTGGTAGGCGTCTCTGGCGTGGTGCTGATAGTGCTGTTGTTGGCCGCGGTGTTTACTGCACGCACCCCCGATTTTGCCGATCATGCCACCATCAATTTTAGCATTATGGTGCTGATTTTGGCGTTTGCCTCGCGGATTCGCATCATGGCGTTTAGCTTGATGCTGTGTGCCGCGATTTCGATTTCCGTCTTGATTTGTTTGGCGACGGGCTACTATCCCAATTGGCTCAAAGCCGGACATTTTGTGGTGCTGTACAGCCTTGTAACCTTGTTTATCTTGGCGCTGACCGAAGCCAATGACCGACTGTCGTTTGCGCAAAGTCTGATGCTGACCGAGCAAGCCCGTGAATTTGAGCAGATCAATCAGCAGCTGACCCGCGTGGCGCGTGAAGATGTGCTGTCGGGTTTACCCAATCGT
>CALFYA010000254.1 GCA_937952925.1 uncultured Moraxellaceae bacterium | reverse complement strand
ACAGAGGTGATACAGGCGATTGAAGCGGTGCAAGTGAAATATCCGAATCCAGCTCCCTAAGCTAACGCGAGTTCTGGATGATTTTTAAAAAAATTGATTGTCATGTTTGTTATTTTTTAAAGGCCTTCGCAAGCATGACGGCTGTATTGATCAAATACACCATGCACCCCCGATCATCTCAGGGGTGCATTTTCGATTAGCGTGCCAACGCCTTCTCGATATCTTTCACCATATCTTCTGGCTTGGTTGCGGTGGCATAACGATCAATCACATTACCATCACGCCCCACCAAAAACTTAGTGAAGTTCCATTTGACCGCTTCAGTGCCCAAAATACCTTTGGCTTCTTTGGTCAGGTACTTATAAATCGGATGCGCATCACTGCCATTCACATCAATTTTGGCAAACATGGGAAAGCTCACCCCATAGTTGCGCTGACAAAACTCACCGATTTCACTGTTGCTGGCGGGATCTTGATGGGCAAATTGGTTGCACGGGAAGCCCAAGACCACCAAGCCTTGATCTTTGTATTGTTGAAAGACTTTTTCGAGTCCTTCAAATTGTGGGGTAAAGCCGCATTTGCTGGCGGTGTTGACGATCAGTAGCACCTTGCCACGATAGTCAGCCATCGATTGCTCGCCGCCCTCAAGCTTTTCAGCGGAAAAATCATAAATGTTGGTCATGGTAGATTTTGCTCCTTGGGGAGTTCATGGTCGGGTTCAAGCGTAATCGACGCCGAATTGACACAATAGCGCAATCCGGTTGGCGCAGGGCCATCATTAAAGACGTGTCCCAAGTGTGCGCCACAATTGTGACAGGTAATCTCGGTACGGATCATGCCATAGCTGGTGTCGCGATGCTCATCAATCACTTGATGGGTGGCAGGACGCATAAAACTCGGCCAGCCACAGCCTGAGTCGTATTTGTCATCCGAATCAAACAACTCCACATCGCAACATTTGCAACGATAGACGCCAGATTCATGACAATTCCAATAGACACCGGTAAAGGCCGGTTCAGTGCCTTTTTGGCGCGTAATCCGATACTCTTCAGCGGTCAGCTCGCGTTGCCATTCAGCATCGCTTTTTTCAACTTTGGGCATGATGCAACACCTTGAAGATTGGTCAAAAGATCCACCCTTGCACATCAAAATCAGATGACAAATGATGCGATCAAACTGTACCGAACATGCCACAACTTGCGCTTAGACTCTAGAGCACAGCATGCAAACATGTACAGAATTGATGCATGAACTACACATATCAAGCTTGATATTTGACAATACTTGTTGTCAATGTTAGCTCACCCACCATGCAAGTTAATCTTGCAAAATTACCGTTGATCAACACAAAGATTGTGCAAGATTGCCTCCTTTTGCTATGATCCATCGTCAGTAAAACTTGCAAAATACCAACCATGCCCGATCAAGATGTGCACCGCGAGCGCGGCAAACGCCTACAAGCTTTGCGTAAAGCCCTCAAAATGTCTGCCGAAGACGTGGCGATTGCCATGACTGCACGCGGTGAAAAAGTGTCACGCGGCGCGATCTCCAATTGGGAGCGCGGCGAAAATGGCATTGTGATCAGCAAATTGCCGGTATTGGCTGAAGTTTTACAGACCACCGAAAGCTATTTGCTCAGCGGTGAACCTTCTATCGCGTCACGCCCAACCCCAACGCCGGTACGCCCTGCTGTGATCCAGAGTACGCCCATGAAACGCACGATTCAAAAATCTGAAAAACTCAAAAACGTCTGTTACGACATTCGTGGGCCTCTGCTCAAAGCCGCCAACGCGATGGAAGCACAAGGTCACCGCATTATCAAACTCAATATCGGCAACCCTGCCCCGTTTGGTTTTGAAGCGCCACTCGAAATTTTGCATGATGTGGCCAATAACTTGCCCAACGCGATTGGTTATTGTGATTCCAAAGGGATTTTTCCTGCGCGTAAAGCGGTGTTGCAGTATTACCAACAAAAAGGCTTGATCTCCGCGATTGACGTCAATGATGTGTATATCGGCAATGGCGTGTCTGAGCTGATCGTGATGGCGATGCAAGCACTGCTCGACAATGGCGATGAAATGCTGATCCCGATGCCGGACTATCCGCTGTGGACAGCAGCAGTCAATTTAGCGGGTGGTCATGCAGTGCATTATCGCTGCGACGAAAACAACTCGTGGTATCCCGATATCGCCGATATGGAAAGTAAGATCACCTCGCACACCCGCGGTATTGTGGTGATCAACCCCAACAACCCGACTG
>CALFYA010000253.1 GCA_937952925.1 uncultured Moraxellaceae bacterium | reverse complement strand
TAGGGGCGTCGCCAAGTTGGTAAGGCACCGGATTTTGATTCCGGCATTCGTTGGTTCGAGTCCAGCCGCCCCTGCCATTTATTCAATAAAAACAAGGAAACAGATCTGAAAAAGTCACCACCTTGTGTGATTTTCCCTTGACAGCAAGGCTTCAGATCATTATAGTTTCCGCCGTTCTTAGGGGCGTCGCCAAGTTGGTAAGGCACCGGATTTTGATTCCGGCATTCGTTGGTTCGAGTCCAGCCGCCCCTGCCATATTCTCCTCCTCCTTAGCTGCGTTAAATAGGGTGTGTCATGCCCAATCTTGTCGTTTTCAGTGGTAATGCCCACCCTCAGTTGTCTCACAAAGTGGTCAGTCATCTGCACATTCCACTCGGTGCAGCCAGCGTCAATCGTTTTTCCGACGGCGAGATTGCTGTTGAAATCAACGAAAACGTGCGTGGCAAGGATGTGTTTATCCTGCAACCCACTTGCGCCCCCACCAATGACAACCTGATGGAAATCTTGGTGATGGCGGACGCCTTGCGTCGTGCCAGTGCTGGTCGGATCACCGCCGTGATTCCCTATTTTGGCTATGCCCGCCAAGATCGTCGCCCACGCTCTGCGCGTGTACCCATCACCGCCAAAGTCGTTGCCGATATGCTGACTTCGGTGGGGATTGACCGTGTATTGACCGTTGATCTACACGCCGATCAAATCCAAGGCTTTTTTGACATTCCGGTTGACAACATCTATGGCTCGCCCATTTTGCTCGCCGATGTCAAAAAGCAAAATTATGAAAACCTCGTGATTGTCTCGCCGGATGTGGGTGGTGTAGTGCGTGCGCGTGCTGTGGCCAAACAACTTGGCGAAATTGATCTGGCGATCATCGACAAACGTCGCCCCAAAGCCAACGAATCACAAGTGATGCACATCATTGGTGAAGTCGAAGGCCGTGATTGCGTGATTGTCGATGATATGGTCGATACCGCCGGCACCTTGTGCAAAGCTGCTGCTGCCCTCAAACAACATGGCGCACGTCGTGTGGTGGCGTATTGTACGCACCCTGTGTTGTCGGGTGCTGCGATGGACAACCTCAACAATTCAGTACTTGATGAGCTGGTGGTGACTGACACCATCCCCTTGTCTGACGCTGCCAAAAACTGTAGCAAAATCCGTCAAGTCAGCTTGTCTGGCATGCTCGCCGAAACGGTTCGTCGCATCAACAACGAAGAATCGATCAGCGCCATGTTTGATGTGATCTAAGATTTGATCCAACCGGATCAACCGTCGCCGGACTGGTCGCAAGTCCGGCGTTTTTTCACTCTCAGAGAGTTTTATCATGAGCAACAACTTTAATCTCAATGCACAGGTTCGTGATGCGCAAGGGAAAGGTGCGAGCCGCCGCCTGCGTCATCAAAACCTCGTTCCAGCGGTCATCTATGGTGGTGCTGCGCAGCCTCAATCGATTGCAATTCCATTCAATCAATTGATCAAAGCACTGGAAAACGAAGCGTTTTTCTCGCACATCCTGACCTTGGATGTGGCTGGCAACAGCGAGCAAGTGGTCATCAAAGCCCTGCAACGTCACCCTGCCAAAGGTTTCCCAATGCACGCTGACTTCCTGCGTGTTGCAGCTGACCAAGCATTGATCGTCCGTGTTCCATTGCACTACATCAACCAAGAAGCGTCGATTGGTGTGAAACAACAAGGTGGTGCGGTCTCGATCATGGCCACCGAAGTTGAAATTTCGACCCTGCCAGCCAACCTGCCAGAATATCTGGAAGTTGACCTGCTGAACGTCGAAGTGGGCACCACCCTGCACTTGTCCGACATCAAGCTGCCAGAAGGCGTCAGCATCCCTGTCTTGGCTCAAGGCCACGACCACGACCAAGCCATCGCCAACATCCACACGGTGTAATTGCATGGCAACAAACGGTCTCAAACTGATCGTTGGGTTGGGCAATCCGGGAACGGAATATGCCCACACCCGCCACAACGCTGGGTTTTGGTATATCGAACGCCTTGCCCAGCGTTATGGTATTCGCTTAAGTGCTGAATCTCGCTACAACGCCCTGATGGGACGTGGTTCAATCGAAGGTCATGACGTTCGTCTTCTGCTCCCGCAGACCTTTATGAACCGCTCAGGTCAATCGGTGGTACCGGTGGCCAAATTTTTCCAGATCCCACCCAGCGAAATCCTGATTGCTCACGATGAACTTGATCTGCCCGCAGGGGTGATCAAACTCAAATCGGGTGGCGGTCATGGCGGTCACAATGGGCTACGCGATATCGTGCCGCATCTTGGACAAGACTTTCATCGTCTACGGATTGGCATTGGTCACCCCGGCCATCGCGATAAAGTGACTGGACATGTGCTTGGTCGTGCCCCTGCTGCCGAACAATCCTTATTTGATCAAGCGCTTGATGAAGCATTGTGTTTGACTCCCCAGATGGTTAGCGGTGAATTGTCCCTTGCCATGAATCAGCTCAATCGCTTTAAAATTGCTTAAACAGTTGTTTTTGTCCTCTTCGGACATTGCCGTATCCTGCGATCTACGGCACAATGTCGCGCGTTTCAAATCAGACCTATCGTCTACGCCTTGTGGCGTGTCTACTGCTGTTTGGTTCGCCTTCGTCGTTTCACTGGCTCTACTCCATCGGAGATCACCGCCATGCAAACCACCATGCTCAAATGCAAAATTCATCGTGCTCGTGCCACTCATGCCGAATTGCACTATGAAGGTTCCTGTGCCATTGATGGCAATCTGATGGATCTGGCTGGCATGCTCGAATACGAGCAAATCCAGATTTATAACGTCACCAATGGTGAGCGGTTTACCACCTATGCGATTCGTGGTGAAGAAGGCTCAGGCATTATCTCGGTCAATGGCGCTGCCGCACACAAAGCCAGCGTAGGCGACATCTTGATTATTGCAGCCTATGCCAACTATGAAGCGCACGAGCTGCACAACTTCAAGCCACGTTTGGTTTACTGCAACGAAGACAACTCGGTCAGCCACACCAGCAACGTGATTCCGGTGCAAGTGGCCTAAAGTCAAAAACCGCTACGGGTGTAGTAATACCAGTCAGTTAAGAAAAAACACCGTAGTTCATTGGGCTACGGTGTTTTAGTTTGG
>CALFYA010000252.1 GCA_937952925.1 uncultured Moraxellaceae bacterium | reverse complement strand
GAGTAAACCTGAGTTAAGCCAGAATCCATTTGAAACAACATAACTCTAGAGTTATATTAAAACCAGAAAACAAGGGCTTTTTCATGAACAGTCGGGAACTCATCAAAAAGATTGAAGCGGACGGATGGGAACTGGTGCGTGTGACCGGTAGCCACCACCACTTCAAGCACCCGACCAAAGCGGGATTGGTGACTGTACCTCACCCCAAGAAGGATCTACCGATTGGGACAGTACGCAACATTCTCAAGCAAGCTGGTTTGTGGCCGTAATGTCTGACGAGGAGTGATAACGATGTTGTATCCGATTGCCATTGAACAAGGTGATGCTGATCACGCCTACGGGGTGATGGTGCCTGATATTGCCGGTTGCTTTTCGGCAGGTGATACGCTCGAAGAAGCAATGGACAATGTGAAAGAAGCGATTGCAGGGCATTTGGAGCTGTTGGCCGAAGATGGCGCGGAGATTCCATTGGCTGGCAAGGTGTCTGATCATCTACATCATGCAGATTATCAGGGCATGATCTGGGCAGTGGTTGAGGTGGATGTCAGTCGCTACTCGGGCAAGGCTGAAAAAATCAATGTGACCTTGCCACAGCGTTTGATCCACCAGATTGATCGTCGGGTGGCGCAAGATGGGCGATTTAAGTCACGGTCGGCGTTTTTGGCAGCAGGTGCAGAAGCATTGTTGCAACGGAGCTAGATTTTTCAACTCACTGATCAATATATTTTTTATTACAAATAAACAGCTTCCTCATGTTGAGCAGTTGGATCAATCCATACATTGATCCAACTGATGATCATGCCTTCTCTTGACATCCCCTACCATCCTCGGCAACATAAAAACGCACCAGCAAAATCTGGTGTCAGGTTTGGTCGCCTGAATCAAAGCATAAGCAGTCAACTACCCGCTGCTTCAGCGGTTTTTTTGTCTGTATCATTTGGTGTGCCTTGTTATGGCAGACTGGATGGGGAGGCTTCACGCCTGCCGAGTTGCTTGTGTTTATCGGTCGACCAACCCTGTTCGGTCTGCCACCCACTTTTGGTCGGGTGAGTGGCAGATAAAAGCCAGATAAACATAAGGTTCTATGCCATGAATGCCAAGGTACGCATCACGGTTGCGGCTGATTTACGCCTGCAACACGCTATCGCCCTACTCCTCAGCAACACCGAGGAGCGCGGACAATGAAAACCAACAAGCTCCTGACCGACGAATATCCCCTCATCGTCCTGCCCTCGCTCGCGCTAGAATTTGGCCTGACCGAAGCGATATTGCTCCAACAAATCCACTATTGGATCGGCAAAGCCGACACC
>CALFYA010000251.1 GCA_937952925.1 uncultured Moraxellaceae bacterium | reverse complement strand
CACCATCACAATATCTATTTCCCAATCCCCTAGACGTTGATCCTGATGGCGATGGGCTGATTGCCACGGGTGGTGATTTGGCACCCTCAACCATTTTGGCGGCCTACCGGCAAGGATTATTTCCGTGGTTTTCGGCGGGTGATCCGATCTGCTGGTGGAGTCCAGAACCGCGCTGCATCATTGAGCCTCATGCGTTTGAGCCGAGCAAATCGCTCAAACGCCAACTGAAAAAAAATCAGTATCAGATCACCTTAAGCCAATCGTTTACTGAGGTGATCACCGCTTGTGCAGGAACTCGCCCTTACGCCGATAGCACATGGATCAGCCAAGAGATCATTGCGGGCTATAGCGGTCTACATCAGGCAGGTCTTGCCCATAGTGTTGAGGTGTGGGACGGTGATGTATTGGTCGGTGGATTATATGGCGTACAACTCGGTGGTGCATTTTTTGGCGAATCGATGTTTAGCCACCGCACTGACGTATCGAAAATGGCGTTTTACTTTTTGATGCGGCTGTGTGCAGCCTCGAGTTTTCGCTGGATCGACTGCCAATTGCCCAACGAACACTTGATGAGTTTGGGCGCAATCACCAAACCACGGGCTGAGTTTTTGCATGAGCTTTCACAAGTGCTGAAATTATCGCCACCCGATTGGCAATTAGTCCGGCAACAACGCTTTTCATGCCTTGATCTGTTGACCGATGCGTTGTTTTCAGGCTTGATCAACAGTGATGGGATAGCAGCACGGCACAAAATGGCTTAAAGATGCCTCGATGATGAAGGACATTCAGTATTACATCACACCACCGCATCGCTGTAGCTATCTAGAGGATCGGTCAGCACGGATGGTTTTTATTGACCCACAACATCCTGTGGACGAACCCACTTTGTCTGAACTGTCCCGCCAAGGCTTTCGCCGCAGTGGAGATTTTATTTATCGTCCCGAATGCCATCATTGTCGTCAGTGCTTGTCTGCCCGTATCCCTGTGCATGGTTTTCAGCCCAATAGTAGCCAAAAACGTGCGATCAAAAACAATCGCGACCTGCGCATGGCTGTCCGCCCAACACGTCAAGCCACCGATGTGCATTATCGGTTGTATGAGCGCTATATCCGTGAGCGACATGCAGATGGCGATATGTATCCACCGAGCCGTGAGCAGTTTGATAAGTTTTTGGTTGAAAGCTGTACCCATAGTTTTTTTCTAGAATTTTGGTATACCGATCAATTGCTGTGTGTGGCCACCTGTGATGAGTTAGATGATGGGATCTCAGCGGTATATACCTTTTTTGATCCCAATTTTGATAAACGCAGTCTCGGCACGTTTGCCATTTTGATGCAAATTGATTGGGTCAAACAGCAAGGGCTATCTTATGTGTATTTGGGTTATTGGGTACCTGAAGCCCCAAAAATGCGCTACAAGTCGCAATTTTCACCTCTTGAAATCTTGGTAGATGGTCGCTGGCAAGTCTTGCAAGCTCCACCCACCGAACAAGAAACCCGCGAATTGATTCGCAATCTGTCACGCCCCGAAAATATCTCAGACTACCGCCGTTTGCGTTAGGCAAACGGATTACCGCGTGTTAAGGCCATCAGCACCGCATCTTCTTTGCCCGAGGCACTTGGATAATAATTTTTGCGGATGCCCATGCGATTGAAGCCAAGTTTTTCATACAAGGCCAACGCTGATTGATTGCTGGCACGCACTTCCAAAAACACCATCACGCAGCCATCGCCCAAGTCATCAAGTGCCGCTGTCAGCAGCTGTGTGCCAATGCCTCGCCCTTGATGGTCGGGATCAACCGCCATCAGCAAGAGATTGGCTTCATCAAGGACTGGCTGCAAAATACAAAAACCCACCACCTGCCCTGCTTCAAGCCATACGGTACACCGTTGGCCGGCGTCTAGGCTGTCTTGAAATTGCTGGGGTGTCCACGGATGGTATTGCACACGACGCTCAATCTCACTGACGATTTTTAGATCAGTTGGCTGCATGGGACGGTATGGGGATGTCATAAAACGCTCGCATCTACAAATCGACTTGGATTATACTCGCAAGCCTTGCGGGATTAGTTTAATGGTAGAACGAGAGCTTCCCAAGCTTTCGGCACGAGTTCGATTCTCGTATCCCGCTCCAAGATTTCGGCCCAAACGATTGTTTGGGCTTTTTTATATCCCCAATAAAAAAGCGACCATGTCGGTCGCTTTTTTGCTGATCGGCTTAGGCTGCCTGATCAAATGCCATTTTGGCTTTCCAGTCTTTGAGCAACTGCACCGTGTCATGGTCGTTGGGATGGAAGTTTGGACGGAAGTAGTCCATCAACTCAGGGATGATTTGAGTGATAAAGCCTTTACGACCGTACAGGGTGCGAATGGCACGTACCCAGTGGCGTGGAGATGCTTTACCGTCATGTTTCATCAAGCGAAACATAAAATAGTTTTGGGTGATAAACAGCAATACAGTAGCAGCAACCATCGCAAATGAGCGCAGTGCATAGGTCGCCACGTCTTTGCCATACAAACGCTCAAATACGTCGTAAGCCACTGCTTTGTGTTCGTTTTCTTCAACAGCGTGCCACATCCACATGCGGAACATGACGGGATCTTTCATGAGGTCTTGGATGTCGGTACGACGCAGTAATTGTGCAGCAATCGTTGCCGTAAAGTGCTCAAGTGCACAGGTCGCAGCCAAGTCCAGCTTGGTTTGATCAGCTGCCGCAAACTTCAAGAAGCGTTTGAGATCAATGACCTTACGGGTGAATTTTTCCATACCGGCAGCATCATAACCAAAGGCATTCATGTAAGCATTGAAGCCTTCATGCTCTTTGGAGTGCATGGCTTCTTGACCAATAAACGCGCTGATCTCTTTTTGCATCGGCAGGTCATCTTTGAGCGCTGGGGCATAACGAACGGCGCGCACGCTGTCTACAAAGAAATGTTCGCCTTCTGGGAACAATACCGACATTGAGGTCAGGAAGTGCGTCATCCCCACATCGCCACCCATCCAGTAACGTGGCACATCATTAAACTGGAAATCCATGCGACGAACAGGGAACGAGGCTTTGATGGTTTGGGCTAGGGTTTTAACCTTGGCATTCATTCGAACACACTCCTGAACAATAGGGTGCACCGTTGGCGACAGGTGCACCAAGCGGGGGCGTATGTCCTAAATCTATAAAGCTGCTAAGCTTTCCAACAGTGCAAATTGGGTCACAAATTGTCGTCTGAGGACAAGATTGGAATGTGTCCGACAATATCATTAACGTCAATTATTTCAATAAGATGAAAACTTATAAAAAACACAATTTGTTTAAAATTCGCACAAATTAGCAAAGCTGATCATTTGTTCAAAGTTTGTCTGATCATTCTTGCCAATGCGGCAACAAAAAAGGGCATCCGCAGATGCCCCTTTTGGTCAACTTAATCGAGAAATGATTAAGCCAGAACTTCAGCAACCACGCCCGCGCCAACGGTACGACCGCCTTCACGGATCGCAAAACGCAGACCTTTGTCCATTGCGATTGGGTGGATCAGCTCAACGGTCATCTTGATGTTGTCACCTGGCATGACCA
>CALFYA010000250.1 GCA_937952925.1 uncultured Moraxellaceae bacterium | reverse complement strand
GTGCTGATCGCCCTGGTATCGTTCAGGCGGTTTCTAGCTTCTTATATCACCATGGCGCCAATATCACTGCGCTTGATCAATACGCCACTGAGACGCAAGGTGGTACTTACTTTATGCGGGTGGAGTTTGCCCTTGAGCGTCTGCAAGATAGCCGTGAGGTGATTATGCGGGCGTTTGGTGAGACCGTCGCCGCGCAGTATCAGATGAATTGGCGGATGACGATGGTCAGCCAACCCAAAAAAATGGGGATTTTAGTCTCCAAATATGACCATGCGTTGCTGGAGTTGTTGTGGCGATGGTCGCGTGGACTGTTGCCTTGTGAGATCACGCATGTGGTGAGTAATCATGAGGATTTGCGTGAAGCGGTCGAGCGATTTGGCGTGCCGTTTACCGTGGTGAAAGTGACCAAAGACAATAAGCCCGAAGCCGAAGCTCAGATTCATGAGTTGATGGCCGGCAATGATGTGCTGGTGTTGGCGCGTTATATGCAAATTTTATCCGGCGATTTTGTGGATCGCTGGCCGATGAAAATTATCAATATTCACCATTCGTTCTTACCTGCATTTGTAGGCGCAGATCCTTATCGGCAAGCCTACGATAAAGGCGTCAAGCTGATTGGGGCAACCGCGCATTATGTGACCGCGGATCTTGATCAAGGGCCAATTATTGAGCAAGCTGTGGAGCGGGTCAACCACCGCTATAGTGTGGCAGATCTGCGTGAGTTGGGCGAGGACGTTGAGCGTAATGTGTTAACCCGTGCGGTACGTTGGCATTTGGAAGATCGGGTGATTGTGCATGGCAACAAAACCATTGTGTTTGAGTAAGAGTGCTTGATTGATGCGCGTGCCTGAGCAAGAAGGGATGGTGGTGCCTCGCCACCCGAGCCATCAGCACCCTCCGGTGTATACCTTGGGGTTATTGCTCAGCTTGTATCTGGCGCAAGGTTTGCCCGCCGGTTTTGTGACCCAAGCGTTACCGGCGATTTTGCGTCAATATGATGTGCCTCTGTCGATGATTGGGTTTACTGGTCTGCTGTTGTTGCCGTGGGCATTCAAGTTTTTATGGGCACCTCTGGTCGATCGTCATTTTAGTCCACGTCATGGACAAAGCCGCACATGGATCATCCCGATGCAGCTGACCGCTGCGTTGCTGGTGGTGGGCATCGGATTTTTTGAGCCGACGCAATTTGCCCAGACCAGTGTGCTGTTGGCATTTTTTGCGGTGGTGTTTGTGATGAACACCTGTGGGGCAACTCAAGATGTCGCAACCGATGGCCTTGCTGTCCGGATGTTGCGTGCTGGTGAGCGCCACTGGGGCAATGCCATGCAGGTGATCGGCTATCGTTTTGGGCTGATTGTGGGCGGTGGTGGCCTGTTGTTGGTACTCGCCGATTGGGGCTGGAGTACCGTATTTTGGGTGATGGCAATCCTGATCGTCTTAAACACGATTCCGATTGCGCGATTTCAAGAGCCGCATTGGCCGCAGCCTGTCGCCCAAGAGCCACCTCCCCAAGATGGTTCTGTGACACAAGCTGTGGCGGTATGGTGGCATAAGTTTCAGGTGCAGTTTGGCTATTTTTGGCATAACGCCGAGATGCGTGCGTGGCTTGGCGTATTGTTGGTGTTTAAAGTCGCCGATGGTTTGTCGAGCGCGATGGTCAAACCGATGATGGTCGATATGGGCTATCGGTTGTCAGAGATTGGGTTGTTGGCCAGTGTGGTGGGTTCTGCATCGTCGCTCTTGGGTGCAGGGCTTGGGGCGCTGTTGATGCGTAAGCTCAGCCGTTTCCAAGCCTTGATCAGTTTTAATGCGCTACAGGCAATCTGTACAGGGACTTATGCGTATGCTGCATGGGATTTTACGCAGCATGGACAGCCCAATATTTGGCTGGTATTTGGTGCTAATGCAGTGGAACATGTGGCCGCATCCATGGCCTTGGTGGCGATTTTGACCGCTGCGATGGATTATGCACGACCAGAGCGCGCAGGCAGTGACTTTACTTTTCAGGTTTGTATGATGACCCTGTTCGGTGGAACCGGATCATTGCTCAGTGGCGTTTTCGCCGAAAGCTTGGGTTATCAAAGTCATTTTTTATTGAGTGCAGGCGTTGGTTTGGTCTTACTCACCCCAATGGTGTGGTGGGCACGGTGCAAAATACACACTCCTTAAAAAATGAATGTGTATTGCCAAAATGCGTCACAAAAATAACGATGACTGAAAAGTC
>CALFYA010000249.1 GCA_937952925.1 uncultured Moraxellaceae bacterium | reverse complement strand
CGGAGGGAAGGTATCGGCAATCCCTCGGCAGCAATTGTACGCCACCACATTGGTGCCCAACGCTAAAGCTTCAGCCACAGCCATCGGTGAACCTTCCGACAACGACGACAACACCACGGTTTGACTCGCCGCAATGATGGGGGCGGGCTGACTGACCCAGCCCAAAAAATCGACCCGATCAGCCACACCCAACTCAACCGCCAGTTGTTCGAGCATGGCACGTTGTGCGCCATCGCCTGCAATCGCCATCCGCCCTGTCAGGCCACTATTGGCAAAGGCGCGTAGGGCATGATCGGGTTGTTTGATCGGAGCTAGGCGTCCCAAAAATAGCACTTGCCATGTTTTGGCAGGGATGGGTGTGGGAAGCTGTGCATGTAACTTGGCAATATCGACACCGTTGGCAATCACCCGAATCTCAGATTGCGGCAGCAGTGACTGATAGTGCGTGGCGAGGTCTTGATTGACCACAATCAAGTTTTTGCTGGTAAACAGTTGGACAAACGCATGGCGATGGCGCAGTCGGCGCAGCCATTCTTTGAGGGCTTTAAGCCAGTGGTGGGTGCTGCGTCGCTCAATCAGCTCGCCATGAATCCAGTGCCAGACGTTGCCTTGCAGGGCATCCCCAAGCCAATGGCCATTGTTGTAACCGGTTACGATCAAATCGGGTTGCACACGCGCTTGTAGTGCATCAAGGCGCTGTTGTTCGGCGGGGCTGAGACGGCGAGTTTTCCACATTTTGCCGTATGCAAAATGTTCGGATAAGGCCAAATCCACATAATCGATCTGGGGCGGAATCTGGAGTTGATTGAGTCGGCCATTGAGGACAGCCAAGCACACCCGATGACCTTGCTGGGTCAAATATTCGGCTAGTTGTAGGGTAATGCGTTCAGCGCCGCCATGCCCCAGATGATCAACGATCATTAAAATAGATTTGGATTGCACCAGCGAGAACACCTAATCGTTGTGGGTTAAGTACCGCATGATTGAGCGTGGCATGCTATCATAGCGTCGGATTCAAATCGAGTAAAAGCCAAGCGCTTTCTGGTAAACCTATGATTTTATTAACTGGTGGGTTGGGTTATATTGGTTCGCACATGGCCGCATGGTTGCTCGCGCAACAGCAGCCGATTGTGATAGTGGATAACTTATCCAACAGTGAGCGCAGTGTGCTTGATACCCTTGAGTCGTGGTATCAGCAGTCCATTCCCTTTTATCCCATCGATGTGACAGATCGTCAGGCGCTAGCGCAGGTGTTTGCCGCGCATGCGATTGATGCGGTGATTCATTTTGCAGCACTCAAATCGGTCAATGAATCGGTCAGTCAACCGATGGCGTATTATCAAAATAATGTGGTCGGCACGCTCAGTTTGATTCAGACCATGCAGCAATTTGCAGTACGTCGCATCGTGTTTAGCTCGACAGCTGCGGTCTATGGTGCACCTGAGTCGTTACCCGTCACAGAAGACGCCCATGTCGCCCCCACCAATCCATATGGACATTCCAAATGGATGAGCGAGCAAATGCTGCGTGATGTTGCCCACAGTGAGTCCGATTGGCAAATCGCCATCTTGCGTTATTTTAATCCCGTAGGCGCGCATCCCTCGGCACGGATTGGTGAAAATCCGCGTGGCACACCAGCCAATTTGATGCCTTATGTTGCTCAAGTGGCTGCCGGATGGCGTCCTGCGCTCCAAGTGTTTGGGCAGGACTATCCCACGCTAGATGGAACAGGCGTGCGCGACTATATCCACATTATGGATTTGGTCGACGCACATGCGACGGTGCTGGCATGGCTCAGCCAGCAGCCTGCGGCGTGTGCCACCTTCAATGTCGGCTGTGGGCACGGCTATAGTGTGCTTGAGATGATCAAGGCATTTGAGCGAGTGACCGGACAAGCAGTGCCGTATCAGATCCATGCTCGCCGAGCCGGTGATATTGCTGAAATCTATGCAGACCCGCAACAATTTGAACAAGCGACCGGTTGGCGTGCCACCCGTGGCCTTGATGAGATGGTGGCGGATTTATGGCGTTTTCAGCAGACGCAAAGCGCGGTCTAGTTGAGTTGTTTTTGAATAATTTTGGCTTCATCCCACCGATACACACCCGCCCATGCGGGTGATTTTTTAAAGCGCCGATAGCCCCAAATGTACTGCGCAGGGGCGCGCTCAATCATCTGTTGCATGGCCTGATTGAGGGCGCTGACCGCAACGGTCAAATCAGGATCAGCAAGGCTGGTGGGTAGTGGGTCACAATACACATCAAACCCCGATCCATCCTCACGACGTAAGCAAGATAGACCGACCAACGCACAACCGGTTTTCTGGGCTAATTTGGACAATAACGTAGAGCTTAAACTGTCGATGCCAAAAAATGGCGCTTGGATACCACCTGCACTATCGGGCACATGATCGGGTAAAATAATGGTAAAGCCACCTTGTTTGAGCGTCTTAAAAATCGCGCGTACACCGCGCTCATCGGTGGGCACCAGCGTCGCGTTTAGGCGTGCACGGGCAGCGAGCATAAAGGCATCGACTTGTGGGTGATCAGCGGGCTTGTACATGATCACCGGTGCGCCAAACTGATTGAGCCACGCATTCATGATTTCCCATGTGCCCAAATGCGGCACAATGGCAATCATGCCTTTGGGATTGGCAAGCGCAGCATGCAGATGCTCCTCACAATGCACCTGACGAATTTGTGCAATACTCCACGCCGGCGGCATGCCCCAACACTTGATCGACTCCAACGCTGTCAGGCATTGACTACGCACACTGTCACGCTCCAGCACATGTCGCGCCTGTACACTCAGTTGTGGCATGGCGAGCAGCAGATTGACCCGTACAATCCAGCGTAATCCAGTATGCGGCATCAGATTGAGCAACCACGCCACCAACAGGGCGATGGCACGCAGTAAGGGGAGAGGGAGCTGCGAGAGGGTACGCAAAAAACCAGCCATGCAAACCTATTTCCAATCTATGACGATGAGTCTAAGCCACGCAAAATTTTCCAGCCGCGTTCGGTGGAGGTCAGGATTAATTCGGTGCTTTCCCGACGATTGCCCAAAAATGGCATGGTGGTCTCAATCTCGACCTGACAGCGATAGCGGTCATGTTGGTCGGGCTTTTGACAATCGAGTTTTTTGACCGCATCGACTTGGATGGCGAGAGAGCCCCCGCCTAGGCGGGCAGTCATTTGGTTGACTTGCTCCACTTCATACCGATAAGCCTGTTCGATGTCTGCTTGCGAAGGGGCGCCAGAGCAAGCCGTGAGCAACACGGCGCTCGCCATGATGATCCAAAGTCGCATAACAATCATCGCTCGATGGGCAGGGGACAAAATTATGCCATGCAGCCCATCATGTGGATGTGGTTTTTTTATAACCAAGATGGCGTCGGCAAACCCCACGGGACATGCACAAAACTCAAGGCTGCCACCAACCACAGCCCAATCCAAATCCAGCTAAACACCGCAAAATACTCCGGCCATGCGCCTTTTTCTTCCATGTCTTGCAAGGTGGAGAGCATGGGTGAGGCTGGTTTTTGAATGCTCGGGGCATAACGCTGACCAGCTTGGCGTGGTGGTTTTTGAATGTATTGCTGTACATGGTGATACAAGGTGGTGAGCTGTTGTTGGAAATGCTCGTATTGCTCACGCGCTTGGATATGTACCGAAAATTGATTGAGACCCAGCAGCATCCCTCCCAAGCAGACCAGTACGCCAAGTGCGGTGTGTTCGGTATTGAGCATCACCCCAATCAACAGGCCGGTATGTACCAACATCAAGGTTTGCTGCTGTTGTACGTACTGACGTTGGACTTGTTGCTGGAGTGCCAGTAAGTGCTGTTGTTGTTGCCCAAGTGCTTGTAGGCTGACCAGTTCTGGAGATTGTTGCACAGTGATTGATCCAAGGTTGGGTGGCTCGATTTTGGAGCGTTTGGAGAAAATCATGAAAGGTCGCCAAAGCATGACAGGGGTCAAACTCCGCCACACTACCAGATTCAAAACTAGAATCAATCGCAGTGGTCGGAGAACAACACAGACATCAAACAACAACAGGTGTGTTTGCCCAAAAAAACGCCCGCAAACCAGTGCGGGCGTTGGTTGACCAAGCCTTATTCGGCTTTGGGTTTTTCACGCAGGCGAATGCCCAAATCGCGCAGTTGGGTCGCCTCGACCGGCGCGGGCGCTTCGGTGAGTGGACACTCAGCGGTTTTGGTTTTCGGGAAGGCAATCACTTCACGGATCGAGCTAGAGCCAGTCATCAGCATCACCAAACGATCGAGACCAAAGGCCAAGCCACCGTGTGGTGGTGCGCCGTATTTGAGTGCGTCGAGCAAGAAGCGGAATTTGTTTTCGGCTTCTTCTTCACTAATGCCCAGCGCTTCAAACACGGCTTTTTGCATCTCAAGGGTATAAATCCGCAAGCTGCCACCGCCGACTTCCGTGCCGTTGAGCACCATATCGTAAGCGACCGACAAGGCGGCACCAGGGTTGTTTTTCATGTCTTCGACCGAGCCTTTGGGCAAGGTGAATGGATGATGCACCGATGTCCACTGACCATCGTCGATTTCTTCAAACATCGGGAAGTCCACCACCCACATCGGCGCCCATTCGCAGGTTGCCATGTTGAGGTCGTGACCAACTTTGATCCGTAGTGCGCCCATTGCGTCATTGACCACTTTGGCTTTGTCGGCACCAAAGAAAATCAAATCGCCATTTTGTGCGCCAGTGCGGTCGATGATCGCTTGCAAGGCGTCGTTGCTGATGTTTTTGATGATCGGCGATTGCAGGCCGGATTCTTGATCGACACCGTTGTTGATCTTGCTGGTGTCATTGACTTTGATATAGGCCAAACCGCGAGCGCCATAGATGCCCACATATTTGGTGTATTCGTCGATTTGACCACGGGTAATGCTGTTGCCATTGGGGATGCGCAGTGCCACCACACGACCTTTAGGGTCGTTGGCAGGGCCTGCAAACACTTTAAAGCCCACGTCTTTGAGCACATCTGCCACATCGACGAGTTCGAGCGGAATGCGCAGGTCTGGCTTGTCGGAGGCATAGCGACGCATCGCTTCGGCATAGGTCATGCGTGGAAAGGTATCGAATTTGATGCCGAGCAATTGATCAAACAATTGCACGATCATGCCTTCCATCATGTTCATGATGTCTTCATCAGACATAAACGAGGTTTCGATGTCGATCTGGGTAAATTCAGGCTGACGGTCGGCACGCAAGTCTTCGTCACGGAAGCATTTGGCGATTTGATAATAACGGTCAAAGCCTGCCACCATCAGCAATTGCTTAAACAACTGTGGCGATTGTGGCAAGGCAAAGAAACTGCCGTTTTGGGTGCGTGAAGGCACCAAATAATCCCGCGCACCTTCTGGGGTGGCACGCGTCAAAATCGGCGTTTCCACGTCCATAAAGCCGTTGTCATCCAGATAATTACGGATCAGGCTGGTGACTTTGGAGCGGAAGCGCATTTTTTCTTGCATTTCTGGACGACGCATGTCCAAAAAGCGGTACTTCAGGCGATTTTCTTCCGAAACTTTGGAGAAATCGTCGTTGAGCGGGAAGGGTGGTGTTTCAGAGGTCGCGAGTGTGGTGATCTCTTTGGCCAACACTTCAATCTGACCACTGATCATATTGGCGTTTTCGGTGCCCGCATAGCGACGGCGCACACGGCCAGTGATTTGTAACACATATTCAGAGCGAGCACGGTCTGCAATTGCAAAGGCGTCGGGGGTATCAGGGTCGATCACCACTTGTACCAAACCGTCGCGGTCACGCATATCCAAGAAAATCACACCACCATGATCACGGCGACGATGTACCCAGCCGCAAATGGTCACAGTTTGTTCAAGTAAGGCTTCGGTTAAAGAGCCACAGTAATGAGTTCGCATCATGGCGCGGGACGTCCGTTTAACAATGGGGCATCTGCCCAAGGAATTCGTGAAAACAGACGATTATGCCCATCCCTGCCAGCCTGAACAAGTCAAGAACGGGTGAAAGGCCGCAAAAGCACAATGGATCGTTTCGGATTGGCAAAAAAAAGCCGCTACCATCATCATGCAGCGGCGCTGAGGGGTTTCACAACCAGTCAATCCTCCCCAAAAACACCCGATGAGTCATGCAACATCATGGAGTGCGAGCTGGACGGGGAGTGCGCCTATGATATTAAAAATGCAATGACAATACATGTTTAAAATGTCATCAAATGTATATTGCTTTGCAATCAATGAGTGCTTGGTAAATTTTGGGCAAAAAAAACCGCAGCAGGAGGGGGGCAATTGCTGCGGTACGAAGACGCAGGACATGGGACGTGTCCTTGCTAAAACCGATCTGGAGGTACTGCACTAAAAACGTGCGACATGCAGTGCGATCCGTCAGGTCTTGAGATGAATATAGGTGAAAGTGTGATGTTTGTCACACTCAAAAACACCAGTTTTTCGTCAAATATGTATCTAGATTTGTCAAATGCTGCACATTTAATCAGTCGCACACGATGTTAAGGCGCGGTGGTTGTGGTGGGTTGTTGATCCATCTGGCTCATGTCGTGGTTCATCTGGCTATGATCCATCTGGCTCATGTCATGGTTCATGTGGCTATGATCCATCTGGCTCATGTCGTGGTTCATCTGGCTGTGATCCATTTGGCTCATATCATGGTTCATGTGTTGGCTATGATCCATCTGGCTCATGTCGTGATTCATGTGTTGGCTGTGATCTCCATGCATCATCAACGGCGAGAGCGTCCACAATCCAGCAAGGATCAAAAACACGCCATTGATTTGCCGCAGTTTAAAGCGTCGAATGCGTTGATTGAGCCACTGTGTCACGGAGCCTGTCAGCAGCAGCATGGGGAGTGTGCCTAAGCCAAACAGCAACATCAGCCCTGCACCACTCATCGCAGTACCACCTGTCGCGGCAAGCAACAGCGCTCCATACACCAAACCACATGGCAGCAAGCCCCACAACAAACCTGCACCGAGTGCACGCGGCAGGGTATTGAGCGGAAAAAGTCGTTTCCGCAAAGGCGCTAAAGCTTGCCAAAGCCGTAAGCCGAGTCGTTCTAAGGCATTGAGCAAGGGTAGACCAAGCATGGATAACCCAATGACCACCAATACGGCGGCCACCAAACCACGCGGCCAAAAGGTCTGTGCCAATGGCGCGAGTGCAGCACTACCGACCCAACCAATCAACAAGCCCAGACTGGCATAGCTCAGCAGACGCCCGACATGATAAGTGATGGTCAAACGCCAGCGCTGTGTGGCGCTGAGCTGTTGTAGCGACATCCCAAACGCGGTGACGATACCGCCACACATACCCAAACAATGCGGTGAACCCAAAAAACCGGCGGCAAGCGCAGCCACCCACAACAGTTCAGTAGACGGCATCACAACACTCAAAAAACAATAGCTTAGGACGGATCTTGCGAGTTGACTTGGCGGCGTGCTTCGCGGTCATCCAAGATGATGCGCTGCGCAGCACGATCAAGATCATCAAATTGATTGGAACGGATCGCGTAGCGAATCGCCCAAATTGAACCCAACAAAAAAATCAGGCTAAGGGGCACGAGCAAATAAATGATTTGCATGGATGGATCTCCAAGCGATCAGACAGGGCATGACGCACGCTTGATTCTAGCAGATCGAGCAGGGATACAGGCGAATATGCAGAAAGCGCATGTACGTTGCTGCAATATTGTTATATTATAACATTTCTAATTTGATCGGTAGGGTGTCGGGTGATGGTGTTGCGTCGTGTACCGCTAAATATAGCCATATTGCTGGTGTGTGCTCAGTCTACGGTGAGTGTGGCAAGTGAAAATCATCCTCACCAACATGGCGCGGATGACGGTCTGCACATGACCATTACTGCCGACCCACGCAATCGTGCCAGTTATCAGCTCAGTTCTGCCACCGAAGTGATTGGACAGCAAACCTTGTTTAAAGAAGGTGCCAACACCATTGGCGATGCCATCAAGTCACAGCTTGGCGTGCATGTCGATCAGTTTGGCGCAGGCGCGTCACGTCCGGTGATTCGTGGACAAAGTGCAGCACGGGTGAAAGTGCTGTTGGATGGTGGGCAATTGTTTGACGCCTCGACCATTTCACCCGATCATGCGGTGACGGTTGATCCATTGTTGGCAAAACGTGTGGAAGTGCTCCGCGGCACGTCAACCTTGCTGTATGGCGGTGGCGCGATTGGTGGCGTGGTCAATGTGGTGGACAACAAAATCCCTACCGAGCGACCAGAGTCTGGCAGCGCAGGCGTGTTTGGAGTCCGCACGGACTATGCCTCATTGGCGCGTGAAGCAGTGTTTGGGGTGACAACGGCACTCAACGATCAGTTGATGCTCAGAATCGAAGGATTAAGCCGCCGTGCCACCGATTATCGTGCGCCCGATCAAACCCATGAGCGTGTGACGGGCACAGCCACCGAAGGTTTTGCAGGGACAGCAGGCTTATCTTGGGTGGGAAAACAGGGTTATGTGGGGGTGGCATATACCCAACAAGGCAGTGATTATGCTCTTGCCGGACACAACCATGAATACGACAGTTGCCATTTGCATGATCAGCAGCTGCATTGCGCTGCCCATGACGAAGAAGAGCACGAAGGTGAGCATGCAGAAGAACATGATCATGGTGCAGAGCAGCCACCCACCGTCAAACTACGCAATGAGCGGATTGATCTGCGCGGTGAATGGCGTCAGCCAATCGCAGGGATTGAGCGGCTCAAGTTGCGTGCGAGTCATACCGATTATCAGCACCAAGAACTCGAAGCGGGTGCGGTCAGCACCACCTTTAGCAATACTGGCCATGAAGTGCGTGTCGAAGCCAACCACACCGCACTGATGGGATGGGAAGGCACAGTGGGTGTCCAGCACAGTCAGTTTGAGTTTTCCGCACTCGGTGAAGAAAGCTTTTTGCCCGTCACCGACAACCAAAGCATCAGTGTGTTTGTGATGGAGCATCGTGATTTGAGTCAAGATGTCCATGTGGAGTTGGGTGGTCGCATCGAACAGGTCAGTATTACCCCCGATGATGGGCAAGCCAAGTTTGATGATCGTGGCGTGTCTACTTCGGCGGCACTGTTGTGGCAATTTGCGCCTGAATATACCGCAGGGATCACGTTTGCACGGTCACAACGCCTGCCCAGCGCACAAGAGTTGTATGCCGAAGGCGTACACCTTGCTACCAATACCTATGAGCAAGGCAATCACGCACTGAACGTCGAAACCGCCAATACCGCCGAATGGTCATTACGCAAACACAAAGGCACCTTTGGTTTTGAGTGGTCGGCGTATATCAATCAAGCCGATGATTACATCTATGCCAAGACACTGGATCAGTTTGAAGATTTTCGCCTGATTGAATACACCCAAGCGGATGCCAAGTTTTATGGCACTGAGCTTGAGCTGAGCTATCAACTCACCCCACGCCTCAAAGCCACGACGTTTGGCGATTATGTACGCGGTCAATTAAAAGGTGGTGACAATCTGCCTCGCATTCCCGCCACTCGTTATGGCCTGCGTCTCAACCAAAAATACAATACATGGCAAGGCGAGTTAGAGTGGTATCAAGTGGATCGTGCTCGTGAGATCGCCAGCTTTGAGCAGCACACACCAGCCTATCAAATGCTGAATCTGTCGATCAGCTATACAGCAGCCCTTGCCGATGAAACCCAGTGGTATAGCGTGTTTGTACGTGGTAGTAATTTGCTCGATGAACTGGCCTACAACCATACGTCATTCTTGGCTAATGTGGTGCCGATGGTCGGGCGTAATGTCAGTATGGGCGTGCAGATGCATTTCTAAATCTGCATCTGCTGATGGATGAGAGGATTAAAGATCCAATCCATCACCGGATTGTGCCGCTTGCGCCACTTGCTCTGCTGTCAAATAACACCATTCATTCGGTGCTAGATCAAGCGGTTGCAGGCGTAAGTTGCCAATCTGGGTGCGCTCAAGCGCTTCTACATGATTGCCCACTGCTGCGAGCATCCGTTTGACTTGATGATAAATGCCTTGATGAATGGTGAACGACAGCTGGTGCTCATCATGCTGCTCAATCTGATCGGCAGCAAACACGCCAGTTTCACCGTTTAAAGCCACGCCTTGGCTGAGCGCTGCAATTTGTGCTGCGGTGATCGGGCGAGCGGTGGTGATCCAATAGCGTTTGGGCACGTGTTTACGCGGATGGGTGAGGGCATGCAGGTATTTGCCATCGTCGGTGAGAAGCAGTAGGCCGGTGCTGTCTTGATCGAGTCGCCCCACGCTTTGCAGGCCACGCGTGCGCAGATGATAGGGAAATAAATCAAATACACTGCGATGGCGCTGTGGGTTTTGTGAGCACTCCACGCCTTGTGCTTTGTTGAGTGCAATATACACCTGTGCATGGTAGGGCAACTCAAGCTGATCAACCGTGAGGAGCAGTCCTTCGGTATGGATTTGCGCATTGGCGTTGCGACAGATTTCTCCGTTGACTTTGATGCGGCCTTGTTTGATCAACAGCTGGCAGGCTTTGCGATTGCCAAAACCTTGAGATTGCAAAATTTTATCGAGTTGCATAAGACCCAAGCACATGGATACGGATCAGATGATTTTAAAGTAAAAACAAAACAGCCGCTCAGATGAGCGGCTGTTTTGAGCTTAAAACTTAGGCTTGCGCGAAGTAAGCTTCTTCAAAATCCATCATTTGTGCCGCGCCAGCATTGACCGCAGCCAAGTGCGAGTCCAAACGTGGCAGCAAGCGAGTGACGAAGAAACGCGCCAGCAGGGTTTTGTTGCTGTAGAACGCGCCGTCTTTGCCATTGGCCGCTTCAGTCATCAAGGCAAACATGTGGGCATAGCTCAGCAAACCAAACGCGTGCAGGTAGTCGACACACGCCGCGTTGACTTCGTCTGGATTGGTTTTGCTGCGCTCAATCACGGCTTGGGTGGTGGCTTCGACTTTGTCGACCGCTGCCAGCAGCGCATCTTTGAGGAAGGCATTGTTGGCATTCATGTTGGCAGCAAATTCGCGGATCTCAGCGAAGTAGGTGACGGCATACGCGCCACCGTTACGGACGATCTTACGACCCATCAAGTCGAGTGCTTGAATACCGTTGGTGCCTTCGTAGATTTGGGCAATCCGCACGTCACGTACATATTGCTCCATGCCCCACTCACGGATATAGCCGTGACCACCAAACACTTGCTGTGCATCGACGCAAGCATCCAATGCTTTGTCGGTCAAGAAGGCTTTGGCGATTGGAGTGAGCAATGCAACGCGGTCAGCCGCAGCGCTCTTTTGCTCATCGTTGCCATATTTGGACAAATCGAGCTGGCGTGCCACATACATGGCAAAGCAGCGGCCTGCTTCGTTGTTGACGCGTGCATTGAGCAGCATGCGACGCACGTCTGGATGGTGGATGATTGGATCAGCGGCTTTGTCTTTCGCCTTGCTACCGGTTGCGCTACGGCCTTGAATGCGATCGTTGGCATAAGCGGCGGCGTTTTGGTAGGCGATTTCCGATGCACCCAAACCTTGCAGACCCATCGACAGACGCTCGTAGTTCATCATCACGAACATCGCAGCCAAGCCTTCGTTTTCTTTGCCCACGAGGTAGCCAGTGGCACCGTCGAAGTTCATCACACAGGTAGCAGAGGCTTTGATGCCCATTTTGTGCTCGATGCTGCCGGCGGCAACCGCATTACGCTCGCCTAATGTACCGTCGGCATTGACCATGAATTTTGGCACGATAAACAACGAAATGCCTTTGGAGCCTTCTGGTGCATCGGGAGTCTTGGCGAGTACCAAATGGATCAGGTTGCTGGTCAGGTCATGCTCGCCGCCAGTGATGAAGATCTTGGTGCCGCTAATGGCATAGCTACCATCGCCATTTGGCACAGCTTTGGTCTTGATGATGCCAAGGTCTGTACCGGCGTGTGGCTCAGTCAAACACATGGTGCCCGACCATTCGCCCGAATAAATGCGCGGCAGGTAGGTTTCTTTTTGTGCTTGTGACGCATAGCTGGCGAGTGCCAAACATGCACCAACCGACAGCAATGGATACAAGGTGAACGATGGATTCACCGCGAAGATCATCTCTTCAGCCAACATGGTGACCATCTTGGGCATGCCTTGACCGCCCCATTCTTCGGATGCGCCCAACCCAACCCAACCACCTTCGGCGTATTGCCTGAAGGCTTCTTTAAAGCCAGCAGGCGTGGTGACCACATTGCCTTCGATTTTTGCGCCTTCTTCGTCACCAGTGCGGTTGAGTGGCAGCAAGACGTTTTGGCTGAATTTGGCCATTTCTTCGAGGATGGCATCTACAGTGCCCATGTCCACATGGTTGAGTTGTGGAATGGATTGCCAAAATTGGTCGGCATTGAAGACATCGCTCAAAATAAAGCGCATATCTTGCAGGGGAGCATTGTAAATCGCCATGGTTCACCTTTGAGGAAAACGAGCCAGTATCAAAAAACAGGACGTGCAAATCGGCACATCCAGCAGAAAAAGTGCCAAGATTTATGCGGCGAAGCATTCTAGCAAATGCTTGGCTGCATAAACCAAAAAAATGCAGCGCCAGCCAATGCCAGCGCTGCATATTCACGTCTTAGAACGCGAAGTTTTCGGCGGAAACGGCCATCAAGCTGTCCAGACCTGCGTCAATGGTGTCAACGTGGGTGCGGGTACGTGGCAACAGTTTTTTGAAGTAGAACTGTGCGGTCTTGATTTTGGTGTCGTAGAACGCGGTTTCGGTGGTATCGCCAGTCAAGGTATCTTGAGCGACTTTAGCCATCCGCGCCCACAGATAGGCCAGAGTGACATAGCCTGAGAAGTACATATAGTCAACGGCTGCTGCACCCACTTCGTCTGGGTTTTGCATGGCTTTCATGCCAATGCGCATGGTCAGATCGCCCCACTCTTTGTTGAGTGCAGCCAATGGTGCAGTAAATTCAGCCATTGCAGGATTGTCTTTGTTTTCTTCACAGAACTTGTGGATGATCTTGGTGAAGTTGCGCAGCATGGCACCTTGGGTTTGCAACACTTTACGGCCGAGCAAGTCGAGTGCTTGGATTTCGGTGGTGCCTTCGTACAAACACGCGATACGGGTGTCACGGACGATTTGTTCCATACCCCACTCAGCGATAAAGCCGTGGCCGCCATACACTTGCACGCCATGCTTGGCAGATTCCGAACCTGTTTCGGTCAAGAATGCTTTGGCAATTGGGGTGAGCAACGACAGCATGTCATCAGCAGCTTTCTTCTGGGCAGCATCTTCCAACGCTTCGACTTGGTCGGCGTAGAACGACAAGAAGTACACCAAGGCACGCGCACCTTCAGCAAAAGCTTTTTGGGTAAGCAGCATGTTGCGTACAGCTGGATGCACGATGATCGGGTCAGCTTCTTTTTCTGGGTTTTTCACGCCAGACAGTGAGCGCATCGCCAAACGGTCACGCGCATAGCTCAGCGAGCCTTGGAACGCGCCTTCCGATGCCGCCAAACCTTGTACGGCAGTACCGATACGGGCAGTGTTCATGAAGGTGAACATGCAGTTGAGGCCACGGTTTTCTGGGCCAATCAAGAAGCCTTTGGCGCCGTCGAAGTTCATCACGCAAGTGGCGTTGCCGTGGATACCCATTTTGTGTTCGATCGAACCGCACACTACGCTGTTGCGCTCGCCAACCGAGCCGTCTGCGTTGACGTTGAATTTGGGCACGATGAACAACGAGATGCCTTTGGTGCCTTTTGGCGCATCGGGCAGACGTGCGAGGACGATGTGGACAATGTTGTCCGCCATGTCATGTTCGCCAGCCGAAATAAAGATTTTTTGACCGGTAATGGCATAGCTACCGTCGCCATTTGGCACGGCTTTGGTACGGATGATGCCAAGGTCAGAACCCGCATGTGCTTCGGTCAAGCACATGGTGCCTGTCCACTCGCCAGACACGAGTTTGCTCAGGTACAGCTCTTTTTGCTCATCTGAGCCGTGGCTTTCGATGGTACGGGTTGCGCCGTGTGACAGGCCGGGGTACATGCCCCATGACCAGTTTGAGGTGCCAACCATTTCACTGATGACGTTGCCCAGTGAGCCGGGCAAGCCTTGGCCGCCATGTTCGGCTGCAACAGACAGCGATGGGTAGCCAAGTTCGACGTATTTTTTGTAGGCTTCTTTAAAGCCTTTTGGCGTGGTGACGCTGCCGTCTTCGTGGCGGGTACAGCCTTCTTGATCGCCCGATTGGTTGATCGGTGACAATTCATTTTCACAAAAATCTGCGGCGGCTTCCAAAAGGCCGTCGATCAATTCACGATTGGTGCCCGCATATGCAGGAATGCTGTCATAGTGAGCTTCTGCATTGAACACTTCATGCAATACGAATTGAATATCACGCATGGGGGCTTTGTATTGGGGCATATCTGCATTCCTCTAAACCGAACAAGTCGGGCAAATGGCTCATCAAGAGCGTGTCGATCCAGTGGCCTTGCGGCGTCCTGAACATCTGGGCAAATTGCAAAGGCCGCAAGTGTGGGATAGTGTCCAAAACTGCGGCAACTGCCTGATGTGACTGGTCAGTCACAACTTTATGTCGCCCTGCGGGTGCGTTGATCCAGCGGGTTGCCTTGCTGATCTATCGCACCAGCGCTTGGGGGTGGCTGAAAATACCACGTTTTGCATGGTTTTTAGCCAACAGTTGCAGGTTGCAAGGCCACATTAGGTCAGATCAAGCGGAGTGGGGATACTACAAACCTTGTTCTTGTCTTGGACAGATATGACCGTGAGGTCACGGTTTTTGATACGTTTTGATACAGATTTGTGGGGATACCATCAAGGTGAGCATTGGGCGAAAGCGCCTATGCGGCGGGACTTGGGCTTTTTTTCAGCTCTTTTTGGACAAACAGCTCGACCGCAATAAAGGCAAAGGGCACCAGTGAAGCCAAAAATACCAGCAGCCATGTGATCAGTGACCACGATTGTTTGTGCGATGCCAACAGTGACAAGAGGACGTACAACACAAACAACGCGCCGTGGGTGATGCCAAGTGCAAACACAAGATCGCGGCTGATCAGCCCCACAGTGACCGATAAAATCAGGAGATAAGAGCAGCCTTCTAACAGGCTGGCAATCCGAAAGATGTTGAGCATGAGGGATGGCTTCCGATAAGTTACGGCGTAACTTAGCACAAGTTATTGAGCGATGAGCGAGTGGAAGCGCGTCAAGCAACTCAAAGAAGCCTTTTTTGAACACTGAAAGGGGATGGGTATCCTGAGCAAGATTAAGCAGATGGCTAAATAGCTGATGCTTTTTGCTGTCCGAGAGCATGTGATTCTTATGTCATTTCACTATAGATAGAATGAAAACTTCTTTGTCCAGTACCATCATAAACATAAATAGTGTCGAATACTTTCACTGATTTCTTTGCAACAAGGTCTGAAATGCTCTTTGCTTCAGATCGCGCTATGTCAGCAGCCGATGCGAAAGGGGTAAAAATACCAACTAAGAGAATCCCTGCACCTCGATTCTGAAAAATTGTTTGCATACTTAATTTATCATATTTTGACTCTATTACTGACT
>CALFYA010000248.1 GCA_937952925.1 uncultured Moraxellaceae bacterium | reverse complement strand
GTCAACAGTTTACTGGCGTTGGCCAATCATAACTTGGAGCAGCAACTGAGTATCGACGACTCTCGTGAGCAATTGCAGCAACGACAACAACAAATTGCTCTCGCACAGCGGCAACTAGAGCAAGAATATGAAAAGCAAAAAACTTTCTTGCTCGCAGCTGCCCAAGGCCGCTTGGCAAATGAGGTTTGCAACACGATTCAAAAAGTGCTCGATAGTCGAAGAGAAACCTATTACCACATCGCAAAGAATGAAGCAGATGGGTTGAGCGCTGCGATTGAGGCTGATATACAAAATAGTTTTGAGCTTGCTGTCGAGCAGAGTGTATTTCCTGCAGTTCGCCATGCAGCAGATATGCTGGAGTCTGCGGTTACGCTGCAACATGAACAGTCTTGGTCATCTGGCCAATTGGTGACACACTCAAACCAACAATCTAAAGACCATTATGGAGGACACATTGGTGGTGGTGTGGGGCTTGGAGCATCCTTACTGATGGGCTTGAGTTTTCCAATCCTAGTGCTTCCTGGGGTGGTTGCTGGTTGGCTACTAGGAGAACAAATGAAAGTCAATCAAGCGAAACAGGTTGTTGATCAGCAGTTGATTCAAGTATTTGATTCAATTCGTCGTGATATCCCAGACCGATTAGCTGGAATGGTTGATCATTGGTTTATTCAGATTTTTAACACAACACAGCAAAGAGTGTGTGCTGAACAGGATAAGATCACTGCGATTGAGCAACAACTCGATATTGATCAACAAGCTCGCACGGCGCTACGTGATCGGTTAAGTTCAGCTATTGATGAAATTAAAAAGATCATGACATCCGCATAAAAAATAGTTTTTTTCAGATGGATGTTGGCCGATTTTGCGCTAAAATGACCCACCTAGATGTGGGTCTATTGGTGTAATGGACTAAATATGTATATGGATGTGAGGGGGAAAAATGAGTTTTGATTTTAGTTTTGATTTTTCGGTTTTAGAACCTGTTGATTCCGCAACTAAAGCAACCAGCGCAGAAGAGCAAGCAACCTTAGTCCTATTGAAGCACTTTTTACAAAATGATGATCAGCCACAAATTGTACAGTGGCTGCTTTTGCAGCAACAACTCACAGAGGTGTTTTTGCCATATGTTGCGCTGTGTGATGTTGAGCATTGGGCAACCTATCAAGAATTTCTAAGCACAGCGATGTGGGGCATAAAACAGCAGTTGCTCTACAGGCAGCAGCATCCAAAAAAACACCTACAGTTACAGCACGCTTTACTAATGGGGGTGTGGCAAGAATTATTTCAAAAGATGAAAATAAACGAGCAGATAAATGATGCAGATATTGACGTTGCACAAAGCCTAGCGATTTTGTGTGAATCAGTACCCTGTTACGTTGGTCATGCAGAGGTGTGCAGTATTGCGGCAATAAACTGTTTTGATGTGCGGACAGAGCTGCATGTCAACGATCTAACACACATGGTTGCCATGCTCAATGGCACAGATGAGATCAAGGTGGATCTAGCACAGCTGATCACGTTAGATATCCGCTCACCAAGTTGGTCATGGCCACATTTAATTTTGCAACGTGAGTCTGCCCAGACGGATTCTTCCTCTAAGCTATCGTTGAAGCAGCTTGAAGCACAGATCATCGCTCAAAACCGACAATCTGCAAGTGATCCATACACTGATCTATTGGCATTATTTCTTCTGTTTAAACAACACTTGCAACAAAAAACACAACATGAGCGTCAGCTTTTATCGAGTTTGACCCATGTGATGCTCAATGAAGATGAACTGAGTGCCGAACACCAGCAGTCTGCTCAATCTCTACAAAAAAACCTACGCCAGCAAGTGACCGCCCTACAAAGCCTCGCTGAGCAAGTAGATAAGTTCTGTGAGCAGTTTGAAGGTGACCTACAAAAATTACTTCCACATTACGTTAAAGACAGCAAACGACTTCAAGCAAAGAAAAATGACCTTTCAGAACTGTTTGACAAAAACAATAGGTTGGAGCATTGGAATTCTGATGCACAGAATCAGTTGGGTGAGAAAAATGACACATGGTACGACGCATCAACCAATCTGACGTGGATGCGTTGTAGCTTGGGGCAAACATGGGATGGCACAACTTGTGTTGGCACTGCTCAAAAGTATACATGGGAAGAGGCACAGCAAGCCGTGGCCGAGATGAACCGTAATGGGGGCTATGCAGGCTATACCGACTGGGTGGTGCCAGATATTGAGGCACTTCAAAGCCTATTGCGTGACCATGGACGTGTACCAAAGATAGACCATGCTATTTTCCCCAATACACCTAATGGCTTCTATTGGTCGGCGTCTCCCGATGCAGGCTACTATCGCGACGCGTGGAGCGTGAGCTTCGACTACGGCTACGGCGACAGGAACAGCAGAGGTAAGGGTACTAACCACTACGTTCGAGCAGTTCGCGCAGGTCAGTGATTTACATTTTTGCGTTTGGGAAAGCGTTGCATACTCGGGTTGATGGCCTAGCTATACATGATAGACCCTCAAGCAGCTTTAAAACGTCTAACGTTATCAGGGAATAAACATGCAACACAGTATGCTCCACACAATCTACACTTTGCTGTCCGTACCAAACCAAGTGCCGAGCAATATATTAGCGAGCTTCCAAAGCATTGCACCACTGCTTGCCGAAATAGATCCAAAAAACTATAGCTCTTGGCAACAGCAGTTCAACGATGTGGCGCAAGAGATTGAGCGTGCAACACAGCGTAAAGGGCTCAGTCACAAAACAGTGGTGGGGTTTGGTGGTGGATTTAGTGCTGGTAAATCTAGATTCATTAATAGCTTATTGGGTGTAGATGTACTGCCAGAAGCATTAGAACCTTGTACTGCTGTGGCGACGTACCTCAGCCATAGCCCACAAGAGTACACCCAAGCACTTAATCTATTTGGCCATACGATTGAGCTGAAAGCGCATCAATTGGGTCAACTGCGTCATTTTGTAGACAATACCGACAGTATTCATTTGGGGCAGCTGATTCGCCATGTGCATTTGGGCTTGCCAGCCATACCGTGGCACAATGTTGCACTATTAGACACACCAGGTTACAGCAAGGCGGATAGTCAGCATCATGCTCAAAATGATGAAAGGATCGCATTAAATCAGTTAGGTGCCGCACAGCATATTGTATGGTTGGTGAATGCGAAAAATGGCACGATCCGCGATGAGGATCTGCAGTTTTTGCAGCAACTCGATTTGAGCAATCCGATTTTTGTGGTGTTAACTCAATCTGATCTGGTCAATCGGGCTGATCTACAACCAATTATGGATGGAATTGCCAAACATCTATCGAATAAACATATTAAAGTGGCAGGGCTGATGGCATGGGCTGCACCGATTGCGCAGAATCGGGGTGAGCGACTGTTCGGCGATGATATTTTAGCGTGGTTTGACAAAATTAATCAGCCAGTATGGCAGTCATATCAAGATAAGCTAGATCTACTGATGGGGCGGCTCATTTCAGTTGCTCAGATTGAAGTTGCGACTGTGGAGCAGCAATACCAGCAAATCAATGCTTTGTTTGGTTTGCCAGAGTTGAGCGCAGAGCAAACCAAAGTGATGAAGCGATATGCTATCGAGAAAGCCAATCAAAAAATGCAGATGAATATGGCAGTGATCAAGCTGCATGATCATTACCTCATGTGGTCAAAGCGTATTGCTGAACTAGGCGTTGATAGTCGACTTACGATAGAAGGCATTCTTCAGCAAAATTATAGTGACGAGGAGATTCGGTCTTTTTATGAAATGGGAGAGTTATATCGTCAAAATATTCTATTAAAAAATACAGATAAAGCAGTCGCTTGGTATGTTAAAGCGGCAAGTTATGGAGATTCAAAAGCAGAGCAGGCAATTATAACCATTGCTGCGTCTCGTCATCCAAAAGCATGTTATTGGCTGGCTGAAATTTTCTTGAAGGCAAGAGCTGATCATAAACATAATGCAGCTGATTGGTATGAAAAAGCATTAGCGCTAGGAGAGCCACTGGCCTTAGCGCCTGCACGCAATTTGGCGAACAATCTTTTTAGGAACTTACAGTATCAGATTGGGTTGGTGTATACAGAAGGTACAGTCACACCATGTGATTTAAAAGAGGCTGCATATTGGTACGAAAAAGCAGCTAAACAAGGGCATGTTTTGGCACAAGTCGCATTTGCTGATGACTTATATCATCGCTTAGGTGAGCATCAGCAAGCTTTGCAGTGGTATCAACAGGCTGCATACAAGGGACATGTTGAAGCTGCATATCAAGCTGGATCCTTGCATGCTCACTTCAACCAACTGGATCAAGCTGCACATCATATGAGTTTGGCAGCCAAGTCAAAACACTCTAAAGCACGAAGTTGGCTTGAACAGCAAGAACACCATTTACAGTCTGCTGCATACTGTCTGGCACAAATGTATGAGAATGGACAAGGCGTCAACAAATCTGTTGATATTGCTGTTCAAAAGTATACTGTTTTGGTGCGTCAAAATCATGCTAATGCACAGCAAAGACTATTGGGTTTGGCAGGTCAAAAAAATCTGTGTGCCATTTTAGCGTTGGCCGATATTGCAAAGTCGCATCTCAAGGATTTGGCACAAGCCTGTAAATGGCACAGTATGGCCATAGAATTTCATGATCATCGATATTCGCTACAATCGCTCTATGATCAAGCATGCACAGGTCTACAGGATGCTCAAGACGCTCTAAAGTCCTTGGCGGATCGACTAAATCGCGCCAAACTACAGTATCAATATGGTTTATTGAGCGCTTATAAGAATCAGCATGATACAGCATGTGATTATATGGCGCTCGCCGCTGCTCAGGAGCAGAGCGAGGCATATCGGTGGTTAAAGCAGTATTCTGAAAAATATATTTATGCGCAGTCCAAGATGATATACCTCTTTGAAAGTGGAAAGGTGAATCCGGAAGACATCAAAGTTATTTTTGACTACTACTATTTGGCGATTCGTCGTGGAGAGCCAAGATTTTCAGCCGTACTAGCGCATGCAAATAAAATAGATATTGCCAAGCATTTGCTGGCAACTTGCTATGCATTTGGTTACGGTGTGGGAAAAGATTATGTTAAAGCTTATGAGCTATATAATCAAGCAAGCTCTATCCCAGCCTGTTATTATAACAAACTAGTTATGTTGTATTTAGGTCTGGGTGTAAGTAAGGACAAGCTATCAGCAATATATTTTCTGGAGAGAAATCATTCATTATTTGGTGAATATGCTAAACTATTCTCTAGTTTGATCAGGCTAAAAAAACCACTACTGATTGACTTTAATTCTGATCAAAAAGATTTTGACCTGAACTTAAGTGAGCTTTATACGCTGGGCATGGTTTTTATTATTCTGGCCGGATTATTGTATTTTTATGATGGAATTGGTTTTGTTATTTCAATAATTATTGTATGTTTGTTTTTTGTTGTACGCTTGGTGCGTGTGGGGTTTTCTAATAAACTAAGGAAAATGCTAGTGAGTGGTCATATAGGTATATGGTACGACCCCTCCACAAACCTGACATGGATGCGCTGTAGTTTGGGACAAACATGGGATGGTACAACTTGTATTGGCACGGCCCAAAAATATACATGGGAAGAGGCACAGCAAGCTGTGGCAGAGATGAACCGTAATGGGGGCTATGCTGGCTATACCGATTGGATGGTGCCAGATACTAAGGCACTTCAAAGCCTGTTGCGTAAACATAAACATGTGCCAAAGATAGACCATACAATTTTTCCTAATACCCCTGGTAGCTTCTATTGGTCGGCGTCTCCCAATGCGGGCATCAATGACAATGCGTGGCTCGTGAACTTCGGCGACGGCGGCACGCACTACGGCAATAAGTACAGTAGCGGCTACGTTCGAGCGGTTCGCGCAGGTCAGTGATTTGTATTTTTGCTTTTTTGAGAATTTTTGGAGATGATCATGCACCCCACTCAACGTCACATCAACAACCTACTGACCACACTCCAGCAATACAGCCAGTTTTGCCCACCCAGCCACATCTCAAATTTGAGCAGCTTGAGCAATGAGTTGGATAAGAACATCCAAATCGCCGAACAAGAAGGCCGTAATTTGCGGATTGCTGTGGTCGGGCAAATGAAAGCAGGGAAGTCTTCATTTTTGAATGCTTTACTGTTTTCAGTCGATGTTCTACCTAAAGCCGCCACGCCGATGACCGCCGCTTTGACGCGTATCGCCTATGCTGAAAAAACTTATGCTGAAATTGAGTTTTATAGCGTCACCGACTGGCAAGGCATCACCCAAAATGCCAAAGAATACCAACGGCAGTATCAAGATGTTGAGCAACAACTGATCACAGCGCGCAAAGAGAAGGAACCCCAGTCATTTTTTGGCAGCATGATGAAAATGCCAAAGCTTGGAAATCGTCCCGCCAGCGAAAGCATCAGTCCAAGCGAAATTCAGCAGCATATCAGTGAAGAATTGCGCTCCTGTCATGAGTTGGTGGAGCTTGCCAAACAGCTAGATCTGAAGAAATATTTGGGTCAAAAACAACGAATTGATGGTGATAATCTTGCTAGGCTTGCCGACCAACTTGGCGATTATGTTGGCAGCACAGGACGTTTTACCGCAATCACAAAAATGTTTTCTTTATATGTGAATGATGAGCGCCTCAAGGACATCGAGATCTACGACACACCAGGTTTTAATGATCCAGTAGTCTCGCGAGGCACTCAAACTCGTCAGTTTTTGGCTCAATGTGATGTCGTTTTTCTACTATCTGCTGTCAATCAATTTTTGACCAAATCTGATTTGGGCTTGCTGCGTGAGCAATTGAGTGCAGCAGGGATTGATAGTAAAGCTGTGAATGTTGTGGGGTCACAACGCGATTTGGTTTTTCGAATGGATCGAGAAATCCTAACCCAAGCTCGACTACTCGCACAGCAAATACCCGCTGAGCAGCGAAATCAGGCCACTATTGCTGCAGCAATGCAGTTGCTGGACAACAAAACGCTTCAAATGGCCAACGATGCCATTTCATCCCACCTCAATGATCCAAATATTGATGACAGCACTCAGCAGATTTTACAGCGTATTCAACAAGAACCTCCACTACTGGTTTCTGCATTGTGTTGGCGTATGGCTGAAAATCTTCAGAATTTGCCACCCGATCTGGCGGAGCAATATGATGCTTTGTGCAGTTCTACTCAGTTTAGGTTTAACGAATCGGATCTACGTAGCTTCTCAAATATCATTAAATTACGTGAAATCATGGCACAGCAGCATCTCAAAAAACAAGAGTTGCTACAGGTTAAGGTTGATAACTTGCATCAAGGCGCGCACACACATTGCCAACAAATACAGCAAAATATTCTACAGCAAATTGACTCTCGATTAGATCAGTTGAGTTCAACCAATCTTGATCAGTTGAAGCGTCGCCAAGATTTATTCAAAATCAAACTATCGAATGGTCGAAAAAGTATTGAGCAAACACTGCAAATTGAGGCTAATGAAATAAGACATAAATTCGATTATCTGAGACTTGATATTAAATCAAGTCAGCAAGATTTTGTTGGCATTGATACTTTAGAGGAAAGGGAAAGAAAGATAGAGTATCGTGAACGAGAAGGATTTTTTCCAAGTGTATGGCGTTTTCTAGGAACAGGTGGATATGAAAAACATACTATTGAAATTGTTACGCCTTATGCAAGGGTGCAGGATAGTATCGAACAAATTGGTTTATTCGCTGAGAGCGCAATTCTTAATTTGCAAAAATCGCTAACTACAATTATTGACATGCAAAAGCTTCGGAAGCGTGTTGCTAGTACAGTAATTGATTTATTTGACACCGAGGATCCAGACTTTGACTTACTATCGTTTAAAGTTCAGGTTAATGGCTGTCTGTCTAGCTACCAACCACCTCAGCTATCTTTGAGTGCTGATGAATTTATCAACGATATTGTGTCTAGGTTTGGTAATGGATCAGTACAAAATAATGATATAGATTATCTGAAACGAGCACATAAAAAAGCGATTAATGATGTATTTTTACATATTATAAAACTTTCTGAGCAGGCTCAAAAAGAAATTGATGATTATTTTTATGACATGGAAAACAGTCTGGTTAATAATATTATTGGACAGCTAAAAGACGACCTTGACAACATGACGAACCAGTTAAAAGACAAAGAAATTAGTCTGCAAAAACTACATAAATTCAGAGAGGAAATAACAATATGAATTCTATTTTCAATATTGATCCTATATGAACATATGTAAATAGTCCGTAAAATTTTAGCGTATTTGGCGCTATAGAGATTATTCAGGCTCATCATTCTTATTTATGAGCCTGCCCGCTCTTTGGCTGCGACTGAGCCACTCACCCGCTCCTTGATGAGCCGGCGCGGGTTTATGGCAAAACCGGCATTTTGGATTTCGATCACTTGGTTTTGGTCTCTTGATCGGCGGTTGAGACGCGGCAGTAGGCAAACGAGCTATAACTGAATCTGGTGTTTGAGTTGAAGGGAAGCGGCGTATCTGGTTGATTGTGAATTGCACAACACAAGACCGACCGAGGATACGCCACCATGATCGAGAATAACCTGATTGAGTT
>CALFYA010000247.1 GCA_937952925.1 uncultured Moraxellaceae bacterium | reverse complement strand
GCATGGCGCACAGCACATAGCGTTTGCCGTAGCTGACACTTGAGCCAATCGCTTGTACGGCGTTTTTACTGCCCGATGTATCGGCGGCAAGGGTCATGCTGGTTTCTTCGCGGTGGCCATCTTTGTGCATCAGCACGCCGGTGACGGTAACGCGATCAACCTGTGAAATACGAAACGACACAGCAAACCCGTACTTGTGCATGATCGGGCGCACAGTATCGAGAATATCTTCAAGCGTGGCGTACTTGATGTTATGGCCTGTGCCGCGCTCGGCAATGCTTGGGATTTCGGCTTGCATGGCTGCCATTGCTGCGTTAAACGCTTGTTCGGCTTGCTTTGCCATCACGCGCTCTTGCATGTTGAGCAGGCGCTCCATCTTGTCCAAATCGCAGTTGGGATCAGTGGCTACGCGGCTGATCACAGCGATCAATGTGGTGGCTTCGGGCTGCACTGTAGCGACTTGCCCTTGCTGAACGGTCTGTAATTCCATCTCTCAAACTCCCCAAACTTTTTGTGCAATTGCCGTCATGATGATGGCTGCCAACATGTACACAACCCAACCCAAAAACACGCGGGCAGGGCGGCTTGATTCAAATTGAGTGGCGGCGCGGCGAGTGACCAAATCGAACTGGTCATCGTGCATTTGAGTTGCGGCGCGTCGTGCGATGGTGTGGATGTTCATGATTCCCTCATTGCCCGCCTTTCGACGGGCTTGTCCATTTAGTGTTGTGTGGTGTCGTACAGTGCGACGGTGAGTTGCTCGGCTTGGTGTTCGGTCAGGCCGAACAATGTTCCAGCCACAACAGGCACGAATTGAGAATCCGTGATTTCACACAGGCGACCGTCAGGCTCGTAGAACCAAACCCAACCTTCGTGGCCATCTTCGCGGCTGATGTATTCCTTGCCGTCTTTGATAAACATCTGGCAGAAAATTGCAGCATCTTCGCCGTACACGCCATCACAGACGGTATTGCTTGGCACAAGGCTGAATGTGACGGTGTTGCCGTCAATGGTGACTTCGCCTTGTGGGTCGAGTTTGAACTCAGGGAATTGAGGGGCGTAACGCTTGACGATGGTTTCGTCTGTGATTGCACTGAGTAGTGCGTTGACTTTGATGTTCATGTTTGCTCCTTTGGCTGCTAGGCCGTTGGCTTGGTGTGCCGTTGTTGATGAATTCATCATATTACAAGCAATTCTTGTAGTCAACAGAATATTTAAAGTTTAGCTTGTTTTTATAGGCGTAAAAAAGCCCGCGCTTGGCGGGCTGTGTTACAAGAAAAACCATTTTACTCGGGTCGGACTGATCCAACCACAACACCAATGATATAGCAGCTATCATCAAGCAGCATGTATCGTGGATGCCAGTGCTCATTCAGAGCTTTGAGCATCAGTTTTCCGCCCTCTCCGGCAATCACCTCTTTAAAGGTTGTGCCTTCCGAGCAAACCGCAATAACTCGTTTCCCAACGGCTGGTTCTGCATCTGGATTGACATAAATAATGTCGTTTGGTTGGTAGCGCGGCAACATGCTTTCGCCTTCAACCCTCAGTGCATATCCGTTCTTCCCAGTGTCGAATACGCTTAACACTTGTTGATATTCACCTTCTCTTGTTGTTTGTGAATTTGCCCACATTCCTGCGGACACCCAGTCGATTAGTGGTACAGACTGTCTAAGTCTTATTGGCGAAACATCGTCAACGGACTCAGCTAAAAAATATGAGATCGGCTTATCCAATACTTCGGACAATCTCTCTAAACGCTTACCTCTCGGCATCGTCTTTCCAGCTTCCCACTGTTGAACGGATTGAGGAGATATATCCATCTGTTCAGCTAGTTGGGTCTGGCTCAATCCCTTTTGACTCCGGCTTTCCGCGATCCGTGCGCCCATGACTTGAGCGTTCATAACAATACCAGTCCAGATACCACAAGAAATTCTTGTACAAACTACCAAGTATTTTTTAAAAAGTCATTGCAAGAATTACTTGTAAGGTTTAAAGTCAATCTTGTGTAAGGGAGTGCTCAAACATGAGTAAACAAGTTTTGATTAGTGAGGCAATCAAGGCAATCGGCGGCTACAGCGCCACAGCCCGTCTCATCAGTCAGAAAACACAAAAACCGATCACTTATCAGGCTGTCCAGTCTTGGGAACGTTACGGAAACATCCCCTCAAAGTATGTACTTCTCGTCGCTCAAGAGTCCGGTATCTCGGAACACCTGCTAAGTCCTGAGGTTTTTGGCAACAAAAAAGCCCGACTAGTTTCCTAATCGAGCTTTTTGCACCGCGCCAGCACCACCTGTGCGCGATTTCAACAACGGTGGAGCAATCCACCAAAACGCAAAATGGAGTGTGCCATGAATGCACTAATGAATGCAAGCCAACCACAAACCATGACAAGCAAGCAAATTGCTGTCGTCGTCGAAAAGCGCCATGACAACGTCAAGCGCACCATCGAAAACTTAGCCAATCAGGGCGTTATCAGCTTTACTCAAATTGAGGAAACCTCCCATCAGGGTGCTGGAGCACGTCCGGTTGCTGTCTATGTGGTGAGCGAACGTGACTCATACATCATCGTCGCCCAGCTCTGCCCAGAGTACACCGCAAAGCTCGTTGACTATTGGATGGCAACCAAAAGCCAATCCCAAGCAATCACATTTGACATCACCAATCCAGCGCATCTACTGCAAGCAATTGAGGTGCAGGCACGTCTAAATATTCAGCTTGCTGCTGAACGCGATCATGCAATAGCCACAAAAGCACAGATCGGCAGTCAGCGCGAAGCTACAGCTATGGCAACCGCATCTGCTGCTGTGCGCAAAGCCAATGCCATTGAAGCAAAGCTGGGTCGCTGTATCAGTCGCGCTTCGATTCTCGCGGTGCAAAACGCTACGGGCGCGAGTTACGGATGGCATCCACTCAAAGCTTATTGCACCAAAAACAATCTGCCTCAAGTCAAAGCTCACGATGAGAGATGGGGCAAGGTCAATACATATCCAGCAGAAGCGTGGCTGGCCGTGTATGGCGTAGACATCGTTGCGTTGTTTGGTGAGGTAGCAGCATGAAAACCTACCGCTACCAGATCATGGGCTTCACCTTTGCAACAAGCCCAGACGATGACCAAGCCACCTATGTATCCTCACGAGAAGCTATTAAGCACTGCCAAACCATTGAAGAAGCGGCAGATTTACTAAAACAAATCGCATCCGATCACCCTGAATGTGTTCATTTTGGCGTGACTCGCGGCTCGTTCCAAGTTGGCGAGGTGGCAGCATGAAAACCCAACAAAACACAACGCTGCCACGCATGGCGGCGGTCAAGGTCGAAGCCCAAGCCGAACGCAACGGCGAATCTGTGCCACTGGCCTTGTGTGCCGTGTGCGGCCAGCCCACTGCGCAATGGGTCGTTGCTCAAAACGCCGAAGTGATCCAAGAGTTGAACGAAGAACTGATGGCACGCGGTCGCAAGATTCGTTTGCTGCAATCCGAAAACGCCACCCTCACCACCGAAAACGAGCGACTGACCAAGGAACTGATGCGCCCAGACCACGGCGGCGATGAAGATGGGTTCTGGGGTTTTGTGATCCTGCTGCTCGCTATCGTCGTGTCGTTTGCGCTCGGTTGGGTTATGTCCAGCGCAGTGGGGGTGTGAGATGACCAAAGCCCAACGCATC
>CALFYA010000246.1 GCA_937952925.1 uncultured Moraxellaceae bacterium | reverse complement strand
CATCGAGACACTCATGGTCAGACCATTGAGGGTAGCGATTTGCTGCTGATCGCTCGACAAATGCTGTTGATCACTGGTAATACTGGTTTGATATTGGCTAATGGTGGATTCAAGCGAGTTAATCTGCTCTTGCGCTTCGGCAATACTGCCCACGCCAATGCCTGCCAAAATCAACGATAACCCGCCCGTGACCGGCGCTAGCAACACGCCAAAAATGGTTTCGATAATCCCCGAGGTGCGCTGTGCTTCTGCTTTGGCAATCGCATCACGGTCGGTTTGTACTTGCTGTTGCAGCAGGGCGATTTGGGTATTGATGCTGTTGATTTCTTGCTGAATATCCGCCGCTTCAGCTTGAATCTGTGCCACGCTTTGATTCATCTGCTGATAAGGCACATTCATTTGCTGTTTAAAGGCTGAGAGCTTGGCGATATAGCCTTGGAGGGAACTCATCATCCCATTGACGGGGGCATTTAAATCATCGAGTTGTGTGGCAATTTGTGCGGTAATACTCGGATCAAATTGTTGTTCGAGGCTGGCAAATAACCCGTCGATGTGCGGCTGTGCGGCCAAAAAGCGTTGGGCGCAAGCATCGATCTGCTGCAAAATCTCGGTTTGAAAATAACGATAGCCATTTTGCCGCCAACCAACGACTAAGTTTTCGGCTTGTCCGAGTTCTTGATTGAGGATGGGATACCAAGGCGATGATGAGGGGCTAATCTCGGCTTGAATCAAGGCTTGGCACGACGAATTGAGCAGTAACATCGCACCAATCGAATCACTAATTTGTTGTGTGGTTTGCTGTGGATCTAGTGGCATGAGACCTATCCTTATGGTGTTGCTTGAATCAAAAAAGGTGCATGAAGGTTTACTTCATGCACCACTCACGTCAATCTACAATCTACGGTTATGCAGCAGCTTGTTGTGAGTCCATCGGCAGGGTTTGCGTTTGGATTTCAATTTTGGCATTGACCAAGCTGTTGGCGGTGTCCATGGCTGCTTTCCTTTCAGTTTGGGCAGCTGAGGTGAACACGCTTTGCACAATCACCGAGATGGCTTGATCTGCTTGGTTGAGTTGGTCGATCACGTTTTTGATTTCACCGTCAAAAGTGCTCCACTGGGTTTGCAGTTTCGATAGGCTTTGGGTTGCCATTTCGATGCTGCTGACCGCATTGCTAGAGGCCATTTGCAACCCTTGCAGTGCGACCAATTGGCGTTGATCATCGGCCAATTCTTGTTGATCCTTGGCAATCTCGTCAAATTGCGAGTTGATCCGGCTTTGCATCACGCCCCAAGTGACGCCACCCCCAATAATCCCTGCAGCGCCAATCCCACCGCCGATCAGCAAGCTCGCACCGCCGGTTTCAGGGGCAAGGGCAATCCCGACCACCAAGGCAAAAATGCCAATGCCAATCGCGGCGGCTGATGCGGCAATCGCTTTGTTTTCGGCATCAATTTCAGATTGCAAACTCGAAATCGCCGTATTCATCTTGGTGATGTCATTTTGCAGATCAATTTCGGCGGCTTGGATGTTGGTCGAGCCACTGGCCAAGTCATTGTGGGCTTGCTGCATCGCGTTGCCCCATGTGGCCAGCATGGTGCTGGTGTCGTCCATTTGAGCCAGTACCGCTTGCAAGGGCGGCAGCAAGGTTTGCTCGATAATCATACGGATTTCCATCACATACGGATTATCTGCACCTTGCGCGGTGGGGTTGGCGTTGGCAATGCTGATGATTGCATTGGTGGCTGCCAGAAAGTCTGAGCCAAAATTGATCACTTGCAGTGGAATGGTGGAGGTGACCTGCGGGCCTAGGGTGTCAATCCATTGCTGAGCAAGTTTTTGCGCCACAACCAATTCACTGTTGAGGTCATCAAACCAGTCAGGTTTGGGAGAGGGCGCCACAAACACCGTGTTGGTCACCGCATGACAGGCAAAGGTAATCAGTTGGGCGGCATTGTAAGACACCCCTGTATTGCCAAAGATGTCGTCGGGTGCAGGATCAGTGGCTGCGGTGTTTGTCATGGTGAGAATCGTTGTCATGACCATTGTTCTCCGTGTCGTTTGGTCTAGCGTGCTTATAGACTTGATAAAGTGGCAAAAGTCGGACGAATTTCCGCCTTCGCAATATCAAGGGTCACAGGCTCGCCTACTGTGATGTCTATTTTGGTGATTTGATCGACAAACGCATTGATGGTCTGCCATGCGACTAAAGCTTGCGGTAAGGTGAGGATGCCAATGTATTGATCCGGTGCTGCGCCAGCCTTGAGGGCATCAATGGTGTCTTCGATTTTGGTTTTTTCGTTGATCCACAAATCCACCAAGGCGGGCAGGGCATCGCGCAGCGCGACATATTGCAGCTCTACGCTATACAAGGTTTGTAGCGTCGATTTGGTCAGCGCCATCCCAATGGCGTCACTGGTCAGCTCAGCAGTAATCGCATTGATTTGATTCATCAGACTAATCAGTTGGTCATCATCACTGATCAAGTCGTAGAAGGTTTTGCCAATCGACAGCACCGCCACCACCAAGCCCAAAATGGGCACGGCTGCTTCAGCACCAGCAGCTCCCGCTGCATACAACATGGTGACCGCAGATTGCGCGACGGTTTTGCCAGATGCAATCGAGTCGGTGTTGAGTTTACTGCCCAAAGCTTCGACATTGGCTTGCAAGGCACCAAGCTGCTGGGTGAGCTTGAGCATGGTTTGCTCTTCGTTGGCAAGAGCCGCCCAGCCTTGTGCAATCGACTTGTCGATTTGCGGCAGTACCACGCTAAACGCTTGCATCCGATTTTGCAGTTCCTTTTCAGAAACTTCGGTGGCGTTTAGGCTGTCATTGACCGCAGGCAACAAGGTTTTCGACAGCGTATCAATCCAAAACTCGGCGCTTTGATGCGTGTGTGGATCGAGTGTGGTGGCAACCGCACTAAAGATCGAGAAGTAGTTTTTGAATGCCAAAATCACCGGTGACCAGATATTGGCACGGTCGAGTTGCCAGCTGTCGGCGGCATCATCAAGCTCCGCAATTTCTTCGCGGACATCTGGCAGCCAGTCGGGTTCATCAGGCAGTTTGACGATTTGGATACTTTGGGTGGTGACTGCAAAACTATCGACCGCCAAAATACTCGAATACGCTGCGGTCAATTTGTCTTGGGTGGTGTTGATATCTGGAGCCAGCATGATGTTCTCCTTGTGATTCGATCATGAGGCTTTGACGTTGAGGAATGGATCGAAGTTCATGGCTTTACCATCAAACGACAAGGTACAGCTGTATTGATATTGAGCAACCGCGCCTTGTGATTCGACACGACCTGCCCATACCGTTTCACCCGTCACCAGCGTTGATTGGGTGGGCAAGCAGATTTTTTGATCAATCATCTGCCCCGTAAACCCGACAATCTGTGCATCATCGCCCGGATTGACCGGTGTGACCGACCAGATGATGATTTCACCATCGACACAAGCAGTCACCAGCTCTTCTTGGCCTTCGCTGCCTGAGCCAAAGTATTTATTGCTATCAATCAGATAGACGTTGGAACCCAGATCGCCACTGGCCAGCGCTCCTTCCACGTCAACCACGATGAGTACGTTGATTTGTTTGCTCATATTAGACTCCAATCGTCCTTGTGTGTGAATATCAAACGACCTTGAGATAGGCTGAAAAGGTCATTTGGGTGTTGTTCATGGCCACGACCACGTTGTAGGGATAACTGCCAAAACTTCCTTGAGTTTCGACACGGCCATTCCAGACCGCATCGCCCAAAAAGGGGTCTTGCGTGGGGGTGCAGATGTGGGTGTCGAGCATGTTGCCGGAGAAACTGGTGATATTGACGGCTTGGCTGGGATCGACGGCTGCAATCGACCATGTGAGTAGCTGGCCGTCTTGGCAGACCGTGTGCAGCGTGCTTTGCCCCTCTTGCCAAGAGCCAAGGTATTGGTTGCTGTCTACGAGGTAGACATTGTCTTGTAGGGTGCCGGAGGCGAGTGCGCCTTCTACATCGACTACAATCAAAATATTAATCCTGTTCAATGCATCGTCCTTGCGAGCCGCTTATCGTTATCGCTACCGACCTTAACAGAGCACGTCTTGACACGGAAGGGCTAGATTTGTTGTTTTTTTAAGCGTTGTTGGTGTTGCTTTTACATCTCTATTGTTGTTTTTATGTGTATAAGAGATACATCTATCACGCTTTTTGATGCGCTCATTTTGAAATATTTATGATTTAAATCATCATGCCCACGATGAAAAAGACGATCCTTACCATGTCGGATGTGTTTTGTCGTGGGCAAGATTTGAGCGATTTAGGCGGGCATGGCCTGTTGCGCAGCAGCCATCGCGGCCGGTGAGCTTGCCAAATAATCGAGCGCAACTTGTGTATCGGCTTCATGCTCAGGGTGATAGCTTGGTTTTGCCCATGAGATCAGCGAGCCAAACAAGACTTTGAGTGATGGCAGGGTCTGCTGCCGTGCAGCCACTTTTTCAAACTGCACCACAATCCCAATCAAGCTTTGTGGGGTGATCAGCGGTGCTGTCGGATCTTGTTTGATCATGTACTGCACGCCTTTAAACCATAACCCCAAGAAAATCGGGGTGACAATCGACATCAATACTTGGCGGCTGACATAAAAGCCCAAGCGGGTCTGACATAGATGCTCAAACAGCTCAAATGCCACGTTGCGGTGTTCGAGTTCTTCTGCACCGTGCCAACGAATCAAATCAAGCATGGCCGGATCAAGATCGTCGAGATGACGTTCTTCAAGTACCCATTTGCCCAAAATGCAGGTGTAGTGCTCAATCGCTGCAATCACCCCCACTTGGAATACCAACCAGCGATCACCGAGCAGATCGCCCAGCCATGCTTGTTGTAGCGGATGTTTGTCGAGTAACTGATTAAACAGCAACTCAATCATGTCGGTGTAGCCTTTGGTGTCGAGGCCATGCTGTGCATAGTATTTGAGTACAGCGTTGTGTGAACGCGAATGGATGGCCTCTTGGGCAATAAAGCCTTTGACATCGGCACGTAGTTGTTCGTCTTTCACCAATGGCAACACGCGGTTGTACACGCGACAAAACCACAGCTCGCCCGCAGGCAACAATAAATGCAACGGATTAATCGCATGCGTACTAAATGCATCATGATTGACCCAATGCATCGGGGTCTGGGCAAAATCAAATTTGACTTTACGCGCTAAAATCGGGTGATGAAGTGCAGCAGTCATCAACAGTTCCTCAATCATCAAAGCGTTGCCATCGGATGTTTGCCCGATGGCAGAGGTGTATGTATGGGTTGAACATTCAGATCCGGTGGGTCAGGCAGCAGGCATTTGCCCATGCTCAATACCGTCTACAAATTCAGAAATCCAGCCAGCGAGTTGACTCGGTTGGCTTAAGATCGCCCAATGAGTGGCGTCTAAATCACGGCGATATAACTGATCGACCCATTGATGCAAATCGGCAAACAGGGTGTCATTCACATACGCATCTTGACGCAGCACGATCAGCTGAACCGGACAGGTGGCTTTGCGGGGCTTGGGGTTGAGTAGGCGTGGGATAAAGTTGGCACGATACAACTGCACGCCATAACGCCCATCAGCGGTTTGGGTGGCATTGGGATGTGGTTCGGTCACGCCCTCACGCCAAGCCAAGTATTGCGGCCACAACTTGCCTAATCCCAACTCCCAGACCATTGGGGCAAAAACAGGCAATTGAAACGCCGCGATATACCACGAACTCACAATCTGCTTAAACGCTTGGCGTTGACGGGCAAAAGATAGGCTGCCCAACCGCACCCGCATCCACATGGCGGCATGATCAAGCGATGGCCCCGACAAGGTGGTGTACGACAGGATTTTGCCGTTGAGCGCATCGCCTGTGACCGATTCCCACGTTTGGATTGATCCCCAATCGTGGGCAACCAAATGAAAGGTGCGATGAGGCAAGGTAGCCGCCACCACCGCTTCAAGATCTTTGGCCAGTGTCGGCAGTTGATAATCACGAATACGGCTAGGGCGATCCGATTGACCGGCACCACGCACATCGTAGAGCACCACAAAATAATCTTGGGCAAGTCGCTCAGCAACTGGCAGCCAGACCTGATGATTGTCTGGGTAACCATGCACACAGACAATCGCTGGACGCTCAGGCTGGCCGAGCGTGACCACATGCAAATTGACCCCATCATGGCTACGGACAGTTTGGGTGTGCAAGGTCATACGGCACATCCTTGAGTCAACATACAGGCGAATTGGCTGAATGGGTCGAGCTCATTTGCCATCAGCGGATTGACCAAGGTCACGACTTGGGTGGCAGGTAACAGCGACATGATCGCGCTCCAACATTCATACGATTTTGTCAGAATGATGAAAGGCATGCTGTGGGTGCAATGTGATTTCAGGCCATGATTGGCCTTTGTGCTCAATTTGCTGCGTTTTGTCTGAAATAGTCGATTTTTGACGATAAAGGTGAGTATATCAGTCCAACAAGATCGGGATGCTTGGCTGAAAAAGTCGGTTTAAATGAGGCACCACAATGTGAGGTGATACAATGGCATTGGTCGATACGGTGACATTTTCGGTGCAATATCTGGAAATGACGGAGTCATTTTTGCAAGCGCATGGGCAGGATGTGGGTTCGCTGTATAGCCAATTGGGGCTGTGCAAGCTCGATCCATTACAACTGGGCATTCATCTCAATATTGCCCAGTTCTCAACCCTGTTGTCGGCAGCGTTGCCGTATTGCTCTGATCGAGAGCCGGTGTCGATCCAGTTGCTACGCCATTTGCCCCTGACAGCACATGGCCTTGTGGGCATGGCGTGTATGACGGCTGAGACCATGGGTCAAGCACTCGATATTGTGATCCGCTATAGCAGTTTGTTGCAGTCGTTGTTTGAGGTACATCGACTCGATGGCCATCAACATGCCTGTTTGACCTTGCATCATCATCACCCACTGCCCGAACCCCTGCGTGGACTCCTGACCGAGATTTTTGTCGGCAGTGTCGCCAAAATGGCGCAGTTTGCGCATGGTTCGATTCGATCCTCACACACCTCACGCCCCGATATTTCGATGCAAGTGCTGTTTGCCCACGACAGCCCGATTCAATTTCGTCGCCAGTTTGCGGCGTATTTTCATGGTGATGTACAGTTTGCGGCCAAAGCTGATCAATTTTTGATTGAAAATCGCGTGCTGCGTATGCCGATTTTTACCGCCAATCGGCTGACCCATACCAGTATCGTGCAGCAGCTCGAACAGCAGTTGCAGCAACAGCAAGCAGAACAAGGACTCGCTCAGCAAATTCGGGTTTGGCTGCGCCGTGAGATCAGTGTGGCACACCGACCCAACGCCGCACAGGTCGCCAGTCATTTTGCCATGTCCGAGCGTACTTTAAGCCGTAAGCTCAAAGTCGATGATCTGACCATCCATCAGTTGATTGAAGAAGCTCAACTTGAACGGGCGCAGTGGCTGCTGTCCACCACCAATTTCTCTGTGCAGCAAGTGGCCGAGCAAGTGGGGTTTTCGGATTCGACCAGTTTTGCGCGGGCGTTTAAGCGTTTGACCGGCCAAACCCCCAGCGAATGGCGGAGTTTACAATCTTAGACCAAGCAAGCGCTTGGTTTGGTAGCTTTTGCCAAGGAATTGAGCAGTTTTGGCAAGTCATGCGCATTGGCAACATGGCAGAATCGGTGCGATTTTGTTCAGGATGATGATGCGCATGAAGCCCAATCCGATGTATTACAGTGCCGACCATATCGCGTTTGCCGATACGATCCGTAAATTTACCGCACAAGAAATCACCCCGTATGTCAATGCATGGGATGAGGCCGAAACCTTCCCGCGCGAACTGTATAAAAAAGCCGCGGATGTGGGTTTGCTCGGTTTGGGCTTTCCTGAGCAGTATGGAGGCACGCCTGATACCGATGCGTTTTATACCCTGCTGGCATCGGTTGAATTGGCGCAATGTGGGTCGGGTGGCGTGTTGGCCTCGCTGTTGTCGCACACCATTGGCTCACCCCCGATCAAAAATTTTGGCTCAGATGAGCTGAAGGCGCGGGTGTTGCCGTCGATTTTGTCGGGTGAAAAAATCTCAGCCCTTGCGATTACCGAACCCGGTGGTGGTTCGGATGTCGCTGCACTCAAAACCAAAGCGATCCGCGACGGCGATCACTATATTGTCAGTGGCGAAAAAACCTTTATCACCTCTGGTATTCGTGCCGACTACTACTCGGTGGCCGTGCGTACCGACCCCGATGCCAAAGGTGCCAATGGCATTTCGATGCTGCTGATTGAAGGCGACACCGCAGGACTGACCAAATCACCACTCGATAAAATGGGCTGGTGGGCATCGGATACCGCGCATTTGCATTTTGATCAGTGTCGTGTGCCGGTCAGCAACCTAATTGGCCCCGAAAACATGGGCTTCTTGGTGATCATGCAAAACTTCAACATGGAGCGCTTCTTTTTGGCCGCGTCTTGTTATGGTTTTGCCTTGGCCTGCTACCAAGACACCTTGGCGTGGGCGCAAGATCGCAAAACCTTTGGTAAGCGTTTGGTGGATCATCAAGTGGTGCGTCACAAGCTGGTTGATATCGCGACTCAGCTGCATACCACGCGTGCACTGCTCGAAGAAACCGCATGGAAAATGGGGCAGCCTGATCAGCAGGGCAGTGAGCTGGTCGCGCAGATTTGTATGCTCAAAAACGTGGCGACGCGCACCATGCAGTTTTGCGCCGATGCTGGCGTGCAGACGCTTGGCGGTATGGGCTTTATGCGTGGCACGCGCGTGGAGCGGATCTATCGTGAGGTCAAGGTCAATATGATCGGTGGCGGCGCTGAAGAAATCATGAAGGATTTGGCAAGCCGTCAGTTGGGTTTTTAAGTCTAGAGAATTGACGCACGTTGTCGATGCAACGTGCGCCGACTCTGATCAATTAAACCTCATGATAATGTTTGATCTCAAACGCCTGCATTTGTTTGGCGTATTGCGTGGCAAAACCTGGGTACATGGTGGCATTAAAGCCATCGGCGGTCAGATACCAACTTTTGCAGCCAGAGTTCCAGTTGGTTTTGGCAAGGCGCTTTTGCAGTGCTTGATTGTACTGCGCTTGGATATCGGCACGCACATCCAGCCCTTTAAGGTTTTTGCGGATAATGGTCTGGCTCGCACGCACCGCATAGTCAATCTGCGATTCCATGTAGACCAGTGCCGAGTTGTGGCCGGGCCCTGAGTTGGGGCCAAAGGTAAAAAATAAATTGGGATAACCCGACACATTGATGCTCTTGTAAGCTTTGGCTCCCGACGACCATTCATCAGCCAACTGCCGACCACCTAAACCGGTAATGGGAAAAGGAGTACCTGCTTTACTCACCTCAAAACCCGTCGCAAACACGATGCAATCCACCACATGTTCAACGCCTTCCATGGTTTGCACGCCATTGGCGGTGATGTTGACCATCGGCCATCTGATCAACTTGCAGTTGGGTTGTTGCAGTGCTGGATAATAATCATTGGACACCAACACGCGTTTACAGCCAATGGTAAAGTCGGGGGTGAGTTGGCGGCGCAACCAACGATCTTTGACTTGGCGTTTGAGATGCGCAGTTGCCAAGCCTTCGGCGATGCGAGTCAGGGGGGATTTCCAAATCACCGCAAGCGCCATCGATTCATGTGTCCAGTACAATGCTTGGCGCACCGCCGTTTGCGCCATCGGTAGCTTGCTAAACAACGCTTTTTGCCATGATGGCGTGGCAAAGTCTGGACGTGGTACCACCCAAGCAGGGGTGCGCTGGAAGACTTTGACAAACTCAGCGTGTTTGACCAATTCGGGAATGATTTGCACAGCACTGGCACCAGTGCCAATCACCGCGACCCGTTTGCCAGCCATCGGGTAGCTGTGATCCCAATTGGCACTATGGATTTTTTTGCCCTGAAATTGCGTTACCCCGTCGATATTCGGCCAAGTAAAATTGGACAACGCTCCCCCAGCCATCACCACTGTCCGTGCCGCATACTGCACGCCTTGTGTGGTGCTGATCTGCCATAGACATTGCTGCTGATCAAACACCAGCCCCGAGACATTTTGCCCAAAACGAATCAACGGCAACAAATCAAAATGACCCACCAGATGATGGATATAGTGCAAAATTTCTGCGCTACCCGAAAAGGTGCGCGACCAATTGGGATTTGGTGCAAACGAATACGAATACAAATGCGAGGGAATATCACAGGCTGCACCAGGATAGGTATTGTCGCGCCACGTCCCACCAACCTAACCTGATCGGCTCGCTCCAAAATCAACACATCGGTCATCCCTGCTTGTTTTAAGCGGATGGCTGTACCGAGACCGGCAAAGCCAGCACCAATAATCAAGGTGCTGACTGTCGCGATAGGATCGTGATTCTTGACAGGTTGCCGTTTGCTGCGTGGCGTTTTGCCAGTACTTGAGGTTTTACGTCGTGTGGGTTTGGGCGTAGGTGTCGCGCCCCACTGTTGATCATCAACACGGTCGTTGACTGATGCAGTGCTTAGATTCTCAGGTGAATCGTGAGACTCAGGATGATTCATACGGTGATACTCAATCAATACGGATCAAACATGCGCCGTGTGACCAACGGCGCAGGTGGGGGATTTTTTAATGAATCGCTTGAGGCTCGTAGGTCAGTTCTTTGACCCAGCTGGGGACTTCAGGCAGCATGTCGTTGGGGATGTTGTCGGTGGCGCGTACCATCGCATCGACGGGAACGTGGTAGTACTTCTTGCGACGATCGACCACCATGCTCGCCTGCCAGCGGATGATCTGATACCACGGATTACGGCGGCCTTCGGCGGTGCGGCCACCAATCCGTTGGAATTTATTCATGGCGGCATAGAGTTTGGACTCCGGCAAGCCCATCTTCACCACGTTATCGCGCATTTTGTTGAGCAGTGGCAGATACGCCAAGATGCCAAGCATCAAGCGTGGATCCATGATGCGTGCGGCCATTTTGCCCAGTTCAATCACGCTTTTATTCAAGCCCTGATCTTCCATCACGCTAAAGCCCACGCCCAAATGGCGTGCCTCATCGCCATTGATCAAATCAAAGGCTTGATGACAGACCGGATCTTTGACGGTTTCTAGCAAAAAGGTACACAGTGCACCATCCAAAGCAATTTCGAGCATCGGAATCACCGCACCCAGCACATAAAACGGCATCTCATCGGCATAGGTGTCGAGCCATTCGATGGTGATGCGCAAGTTTTTGTTGGGTTCGGGGATACTGCCATCTTCGGGCAACATGCCCCAGCGCTTCATCAAGGCCATTTCGGCATTGGCATGCCGTTGTTCTTCGGCATGAAAATGTGCGTACATCTGCCGGAGGGTATCGGTGGGCGCATTTCTCGACATGGCCGAAAACGCGCGTGCGCCAATATGCTCAATCCACATCAAGTCCGCCATAAAGTCTTTGAGCTTCGGCCATTGTTCGGGGGTAATCAGCTCAGCACCGGCGGCATCCCAGTCAATATCGGCAAGTGACCACTGGGTACTTTTGACTTTCTCCAGCATTTTATCGAGATCAATCGAAGCCATGATAAACTCCTTTTTGCGATTGCAAGGGATGGGGCTGATGGCGAAGCTTGGCGCGAATTGTGCTTGGCTGATCGCTGAATCGTTCAATGGGCATGAGCATTCATGCAATTGATCGCCCCTGTGAATATCATCACAGTAATCTGACCTTCTGTTCGGATTCAATTCGGGTGTTTTATGGCGCGTAAACCTCAGCAAAAACGAGCAAAAGTCACCGTTGAGGCCATTATTGAAGCCGGTTTTATCTGTGTTTCCGAACGTGGCATGGAAGGGACAACTACACGTCATATTGCTGATATTGCAGGGATTAGCGTGGGTTCGTTGTATGAGTATTTTGAAAATAAAGAATCCGTCTATCAAGCCATGAGCCAATATTTCACCGATGAAGTGTTGTCGATGTTGCGTGATTTGATGCCCCAGATTGTTCAGGTCTCCTTAGAAGAAGCCATTCATTTGTTATTTTATCGCTTTACCGAGTTGCTGCAAAAAAACGATCAGCGTTATCTCAAATGCATCCGTTATGCCGGCAATTTTGACTACGACCGCTATGCCGATCAGGTCGAATCTGCGCTGATGGAGCTGGTGATGCGCTATGTGATGCACAATCAAAAGTATTTGATGCTGCCCAATATTCCCACGCTCAGCTACATCTGTATTAATGGTGGGATTTTTATGGTGGTGCGTCATTTGATTTTGCCCAATCCCAATATCAGCTTTGATGATATGGTCAAGGGCGTGACCAAGATGATCTTAAGTTATGTCAACGCGGAGCTGGCGAGCGCCAAAGCGGCCAAACAAGAGCCATCGACTTAACACATCATGCGGGTACAGCCATCACCCGTGCCCCTTGGATAATCATTTGCACCATCACAATGGTTTGCTCAAGGGTGTGTAGGCGTGTGGTTGGATCTTGATCCATTGCCGTGCTCCCCATCACAAAGGCCAGACGGGTGATGGCTTTGGCGGCCAATTCGGGTGCAAACAACTGATGACCGTGCGCTTGCTCTAGCCGAATCAAATCTTCACGCAGTTCTTCTTCAAAAAAGCCCAATTGTCGCTCAATCGCTTGTTTAAACGCCGATGAGCCGACTTTGCCTTCACGCAGTAGCAAGTGCAAATAACCCTCGTCGGCATCGAGTTGCTCCAAAAACGCTTCGAGTGACGTACGCACCACACTATGATCCGCCGAT
>CALFYA010000245.1 GCA_937952925.1 uncultured Moraxellaceae bacterium | reverse complement strand
TGTAGGTTTTGGTCAGATCGCGGATGAGTAAGGCATCAGTCATCAGTGCCAAACCTCAATAGAAAGCAGAAGACAAATTGTGGGTGAAATTTGACGTGCTGCCTAGGACTTTTTGGGGCAGATACTGTGAAGTAAACATAAAAAACGCCCAGTGATACTGGGCGTTTTGAACAACATTTGACGATTAGCTGGCTTTACCAATCAGATAGTCCACAGCATTTTTGACTTCTTGATCGGACAATTCTCCACCACCACGTGCAGGCATGGCATTGAAGCCATTGATGGCATGGTTGTACAAGGTCTCTTTGCCCTTGCCAATACGCGGCGCCCAAGCGGCTTTGTCACCTGTGGCAGGAGAGCCGAGCAAACCTACAGAGTGACAGCTTGCACACACGCTATTGTAAACTTCTTCACCTGAGCGTGGTGCACCACCGGCTGCAGCAGGCGCAGCAGAAGCCACGACGACATCACAGGTTTTGCCTTGTACACACACTGTGCCATAAGCGGAAATACGCTTGATCAGCTCTGGGTACAACGACACCATTTTTTGAACTTGAGGGCTGTCAACGGGGGCTTTGGGGGCAGGTTTGGCTGGTGCCGCGGGAGCGGCAGCTGGTGCTGGCGTAGCAGCAGGAGCAGCGGCTGTCGCAGCGGGAGCAGCGGCAGGCGTTGCGGTGGCTTCTGGTGCAGTCGCGGTCGCCGCCGGTGCAGCAGCAGGCGCTGCGGCAGTTTGGGTTTCAACAGCGGCAATCGTAGACAAACCGCAGAGTGCAAAAGATGCGAGCATCACCAGTTTTTTCACGGCAAAAGCCTCGTAAATCGAAAAAATTTGGCGCGATTATACTCAAAAAAAGCACTTCTGTAACAGTTCTAGACTCACTGTTTAGTGTTTGAGCAAATTGCCACGATTTTTGGCAAAAAAACCATGCAATTTTGCAAGATTGCTAGACGTCCACCAAGTTTTTGCCTATCATGCATGCCCTGTGCGCTCGTAGCTCAGCTGGATAGAGTACTGCCCTCCGAAGGCAGGGGTCGTGGGTTCGAATCCCGCCGAGCGCGCCAATTTTTTCAATAACTCAAAAGATATTTGCCAAGCCCATTCCATTTTTTGATTGTCTTCGAGTCCACCAAGAGTCCACCAGCGATCGCAACCCTGTCGATTGGCATATTTTTTGCTGCAACGCAAACGTGAGTATCTTATACAATTTTCAAGTAAGATAGGCCGTGATTTTTTGGGTGTCGTTGAGGTTGTGAGGTCTTGCAGCCAAGCGCAACGAGAGTGGAATCAAACATTTTAAGGGGATTTGCATGTTTGATGATGGCGCGGTCGTGCATGTTGGGCACACCAGAGGTAAAAACCTCAAATTTGAGTGGACGTTTACCCATCAGGGGATTGCCATTCGCTCTGAAAAGGGCAAGATTTATGTGTATTCGGGTGCTGAGCTGGCGGGCGTCTTGATGTGGTTGTATTGCTCATTTGGTCAAACCCCATTTCCATTGGCCAACAACCTTGAGTTGCTTGAGCAAGGGGCAGAGCAAAATGGGTTTGGATTGGCACTGTATAGCGTAAAACGGCAAAACGCGTTTGTACAAGCGGCAACGTATTTGGCGCTTGTGCTCGAGTCTCTTGGGATTTTTGAGCACATCAAAGGCAGTCCGATTCAATGGACATTGAAAATCGATAGCAAAAAAGGCTTTTCTAGCCTGCTAGATCGTCTCAAAGGTTAAGCGCTGTCTGACCGAACCACCGACTTAGGCGGTATGTGTCGCCTAAGTTTGTGTTTGGCTCGATTTGCGGTACTGCTGCCAGTCGGTAACAATCTGATCAATACTGCCTGTATCCTTATAAATGACCACCGTCAGTTCACCTTCTTGACGATAGTCGCACCCCGCAGGCTTTTCATGTCGAAAAATAAAAATCAGCAGCGTCTCTTGATGAGGGCTTTGAATTAAAAAACGCTTGCCTTGAATCAAAATAGACTCGGTGGGGAGTGCCTGTTGTAGTCGCAACAAAAAAGCCTGTTCGTGCGTATTGAGTCCCTTATGGGCATCTGCGTTTGCGCCGGATCGCGCGGTGTGAGAAGACGGTCGTTTTTGCAGAATGATCAACATCAGCACGCTGACACAGACAAAACCAAACAGCAGCCATTCATCCATACGTTGTGCCTATAGCATCGATTGTTATCACTTTGTGTCAGACAGACACTGATCCAAGGTATACGGTATCTATATGTAAAAGTACAGTCATCCTGTGGTGAGCGTGGCCATGATCAGGACGAATAGACGAGGGGAAAAGCATTCATCCTTGTGATGATGCTAAACTGAAGGTGTGCTCACAATGATGATAGCCCTTTATGTCACAAGATCCAGATGTACTGACCAACAGTACCAAAAAACGAGGACGTCCTCGATTGACTGCACAAGACCTTCAATTTAATCAAGCGCATGTCTTGCAGTCGATGGCGAGATTATTAAGACAATATCCGATTCATCAATTGAGCGTCGAACAATTAATTGCAGATGCCCATGTTTCGCGCCCCAGTTTTTATCGTTGGTTTCCACAAGGCTTGGATCAGGCCTTGGAGCAATTAATTGATCAAGTGAATCAAATCTTGATTCAACGCATTGTGTTGGCGGTGCGTGCCGGTCACACGCCAGAAGAGCGCATTGCACAAGCCATACGGACATATTTTGATTGGATGTTTGAATACATGAATGTGGTGAAGGGCATTTATCGCGCTGCGTTTGATGAGTCGAGCATCCCTTATCAGTACCGACGCCGGTCGATTGACCAAGCCATAGACATTATTCGCGTACAAGCCCACGCCCTTGGCATGCATCAGGTGACGGACGTGATGATTGAGACGCTGATTTTATGGATTGAAACATCAGGGTTGACCACATTGCGTTATGCCGATGGGGATCAGCAGATCTTGGATGATCAGTGTCAATTGACCACTGAGGTGATGATTTTGCTGTTTTTGTCGATGAAAAATCGACAGCAGCTGGCCTGATGATCAGCGGAGGTATTCCCCAACGGGTCAACCTCCAGCATTCTTATGAGGGATTGGCACTACGGATGCGTACCACCGCTGTAAAAATCGCCTGATATGACGCAGGCAACAAACGGGCACACCAATCGTATAGCCGAGCATCGGGGCCTATCAGGACTCGACGTTTGTTGTTGCGCACCGCCGCCACAATCACCGATGCTGCGGTATCGGCACTGGTAATAAACGTGGTCTCAAATTCTTTGGTAGCAGCAGCAAGGCTTTTGCCCGTGCTGATGGCGACGCTGTCGGAGACCCGAGCGGCTTGGGCAATATTGGTCTTAATCCCACCGGGATGCACACAGGTGGCACTGACACACGAGCGTGCCATCTCAAGGTCTTGACGCAGTGACTCAGTAAAGCCCCGTACCGCAAATTTGCTGGCGTTGTAGCCGCTCATAAACGGTTGTGAGGTCAAGCCAAACACACTCGAAATATTGACGATATGCCCTGCGCCAGATTGCTCCAAATACGGCAAAAAGGCTTTGCTGCCATACACCACGCCCCAAAAATTGATGTTCATGATCCACTCATAATCACGGATCTCTAGACCTGCGACTGTGCCCGATAGTGCTACACCCGCGTTATTGACGATGATATTGACCTTGCCATGTGTGGCCACCACCTGATCTGCCCATTCAAACACTTGGTCTTTTTGACTGACATCCACGCGATGGCAGGTGATACGTGCACCATAGGCGCTGGCGATTCGTTAGGTTTCTTCAAGCGCATCCATGTTGAGGTCAGACAGTGCCAAATGACTGCCTGCACGGGCAAAATTGACCGCAAGGGCGCGACCAATCCCTGAGCCTGCACCGGTAATGGCAATCACAGCACCTTTAAATGATTTCATGTCGAATCTCCCGATTAGCGTTTGTTGAGCGCACGATAAGGGGTCAGATCCAGTACGTTCTTGAGTTCTGACCAAATGATTTTATTGAGCAAGCCAAGCGGAACCACAGTTGCGCCGAGCCATGTTTTGAGGGAGTCGTGACCATACACAATCCGCGCAGTCCCACGTTGGATATGCTTGATCAGGTGCTCAGCAATATCAGCCGGTGAAGTGGTCAAATACTGATTGGAAAACCCCTGAGCATGCGAAGACTGGGCAATATTGGTGGCAATCCCACCCGGATGAAGCAAATGGACGTTGATCTTGCTGCTGTGTAGCTCGGTCATCAGGGCTTCGGTAAACCCCCGCACCGCAAATTTGCTGGCACAATAATCGGTGTGATTAGGCGTACCGACCAGACCAAAAATACTTGAGACATTGATCAGGTGTCCGTTGCCACGTTCGATCAATTGCGGCAAAAACGCTTGCGTGCCGTGTACCACCCCATAAAAATTGATATTCATGGTGCGCTCTAGGCGTTTGATGTCCATTTGCCATGCGGGCACAAAGCCGCCTTCAATCCCTGCGTTATTGATCACAATATCGGCCAGTCCCAAATGAGTTTTGACCTCTGTGGCAAAGCGTTGCATGGCGTCACGGTTGGATACATCAAAGGCGGCTGACCAGACCGCAACCGACGCTTGCGCATTGACCAATTGCACCGTGTCGGCAAGCGAAGCGGCATTAAAATCATTGAGGGCGAGTTTGCAACCGCGCTTGGCAAAGGCGAGCGCATAGGCACGTCCCATCCCAGAGCCAGCACCAGTAATCACCACCACTTTGTCTTTAAAATATTTGGACATGATCAGACCTCAAGCAAAATGGTGGTGTTGGGGTTTAAACTGGTTTGCCATCTGTCGATAGGTAAAGCTAAAGCCTGGGAACATGGCGATCACATGACCACTTTTGCTTTGATACCAACTCTGACAGCCACCGGCCTTCCACACGGTTTTTTTCATTTCGCGGTGGATCATGCTGGTGTAATCGTTTTCAGCTTGAGCGGTCACTTCGATGCTTTGTTTGCCTTGCGCCAAGGTGGTCTGGATGGCTTTCATCACGTAGTTGAGCTGCGACTCAATCACAAAAATGGCCGAGGTGTGACCAATCCCCGTATTGGGGCCGGTAATCACAAACAAGTTGGGAAAATTGGGAATAGTCGTGCCCAAATAGGCACGAGGAAACTCCGCCCAAGCTTGCTGGATCGATTGACCTTGCGTGCCCAACACCGGATAAGAAATCACCCCGTCAGTGGCGTCGTAGCCGGTCGAATACACAATCAAATCAAGGTCAATGTGCTGCCCATCGGTGGTGTTGATACCGGTCTCATCTATCGATTCGATGCCAGATGCTTTGGTGTGTAAGGTGACATTGTCACGGCAAAAGGCAGGGTAGAGCGTGTTAGACAAAATAATCCGCTTACAGCCAATGGTGTAATCGGGGGTGACCGCAGCGCGTAATTTAGGATCGGCGATCTGGTCGTTGATATGTTTGAGCGCAGCTTTTTGCGCCACCATGTTGAGCAACGTTTTGGAGTATTTAAACCCAATCACACGAGTCTCAAGGTTCCAATAAATCGCAGTACGCACCGCTTTGTGCAGCACCTTATTGCCAATCAACTGTTGCTCAGTTTTGCCAAAACGATAATCGGGGCGGGGCATGACCCAGTGCGGGGTGCGCTGAAACACATGCAAATGCCCCACATCAGCTGCAATCGCTGGAATGACCTGTGCTGCGCTGGCACCACTACCAATAATCGCCACGCGTTTGCCACGATAATCATACTGGTGATCCCAGTGGTTGGTGTGGAAGGATGTGCCCAAAAAGCGCTCGCGGCCTTTGAAATTGGGGATCACTGGCGTGGAGAGTGGGCCTGAAGCGTTGATCACAAACTGGGCAATAAACACACCTTTGTGTTCGGTGTGGACGTGCCAGCGTTTGCTGCTGGCATGCCACTCGATTTTGGTGACATTACAGCCGGTCAGGGTTTTGTCGCGCAGTTTGTATTTATCAATCACATGATTGGTGTACTGCTCCAGCTCTGCTTGCTCAGCAAACATCTGACTCCATGCATACGGTTCGTGCGAAATCGAGTACAGCGGTGATTGCACATCGACTGCTGCACCGGGATAGCTGTTTTGGCACCATGTGCCGCCCATAAAATCACGACGCTCCAATACACAGAAGTCTTGCATCCCCTGTTTGAGTAAATTGATGGCGGCACACTGCCCCCCAAATCCACTTCCAATAATCAGTACTTGAACAGTTGTCATGCGGTGACCTCGGGATTAGAGAAAATCATGCGTCAATCTGACGACGAGCATCTTCACTTTACATCTGACGACAAATGTTGTCAAATAGCGGTATGAGCATTTCATCAGAATCAACAGGTCGTACTTACGGCGGCGAATCTCTAGCAGATCGGCAGGCCAAGCGACGGCAAAAGTTTATGGCTGCAGGTCATGAGCTATTTGGCACAGTGGGCTTTCGGCAGACCACCGTGCGATTGTTGTGTAAGCAAGCTGAGCTGACCGACCGTTATTTTTATGAGTCGTTTGGCAGCATTGAAGATTTGCTGGCGGCGGTGTATCAGCAGGCGATTGATCAATTGCAGCAGCAGGTTTTGCAGGCGGTACTTGCCGAGCGACAGGCTGAGCAAATGATTGAGCGGGGCTTGGATGCGTTTTTTCGGGTGGCTGAATGCCCACAAACCGCACGGATTGTGTGGCTTGAAGTGCTTGGTGTGAGTCCGCGGATTGATCAAGCCTACAACAGTGCACTACGCAATTTTTCACAGTTATTTGGTCAATTGACCCTGTCGATTTATCCCAATCTGGCACTGACTGCTGAGGAGATCCAAATCTTGGCGATTGGTGCGATTGGGGCGGTCAGTCAAGCCACGATGGCATGGCTACTCAGTGACTATCAAGCCAGTCGGCAGACTATGATCAAATCGATCAAACCGATCTTGATGGGTTTGGTGTTGTATGTGCAGCAGCAATCGCCCAATTCGGCTACAAGTCGCTTGTCCAACGAGGCATAAATTGCGCAATTGACGCAAAATCGCCGATTTTTTGTAGATTCTGTGCTTGTTTCGCATCTGAGTGGTAGCTTCACAAGAAGGATTGTCATACATTTCTGTTCAGATACTTGTTCTGTTTTAAGATAAGGCGTTAAACGATGTCAGTTGACTTTGATGCCGCATGGCATGAAGCCTTAGGAGTCAGACCTACGCGCCTGACGCGGGGTACCTTGCGGCGTCTGTTGCGACGTCATGCTGAGCCACAGCGGTATTACCATACCCAAACCCATCTCGAACGTATGTTTGCGATCTTTTTGGCGCACCGTGAAAAATTTAAGCATCCGCGTGATAGCCAATTGATGATGCTATATCACGATGCGATCTATGAGCCCGAAAATCGCGACAATGAGTTGCAAAGTGCGCATTTGTCACGGGTGCAACTGAGCAGTTGGTTGATTGAAAGCCGCTTGCAACGGATTGAGCGTTGGATTTTGGCGACCAAAGAGCATCAAGCACTCGCAGATGAAGAGAGTGATGATCTCAAGATGTTACTCGATATTGATTTGGCGATTTTGGCTGCACCAAGCGATCAGTATCAGCAATATGCTGAGCAAGTGGCGCAAGAATACGCCATGTTTGCCCCCAAAGTGTTTAATCAAGGACGGCAAAAAGCCCTCAATGGCTTACTGTCACGTCCTAAGATTTTCTATACCCAGATTGTGGGTGAAGATGCCGAATGGCAGGCACGGATGAATATCCAAGCGGAGCTACAACAGCTCAAACAGCAAGGTCGCCAATTGCGTGAAGATTAAGCAGCAAACGATCTGATCGTCCAACATGTCCACTTGAGTTTTGATGGCAAAGCTCGTCACAATGGTGGCTATGTTTTTTGTAGAGTGGGTGCGGATGAATTATCGCAATCCTTTAATGCTGTTGTTGCTCGCCTTGTTGGCGGGCTGTACCGCAGATCAAGTCAATATGGCGACTCAAGCGATTGGTGTTTACAATGCCACCCGTACCATTGAAGCAGGATCGGGCAGTGGTAGTGCTGCCACTGAGGCGCTGAATATCGCCACGCCAACCAGCACGCAAACCCGTCAAGTCGCCAAGCTGATGACCCAAAATACGGGTAATGCCGCCGTGAATATGGCGCTGCCTGAAGCGGCGACGACTATGACGCCATTTTTGCTTGCGGTATCATGTCATCGTACCAGTAGCAATGAATTGCCACCGTTGTCGGCACGCTATATTGCCACTAATGCATCAGGCCAATTTACTGGCGCACTCAATGGCATGAGCCGTCATCCCAACAATCGTTGTGCAGATGTCAGTGGGTTGTCGGGCTGGTCACGCGTGGGCAATGTGCTCAGCTTTACCGCGACTTATCGTTCGGCACAGTCGAGCGAGACCCAGCAGCGCCGTTATCAAATGACCAAGCAAGCGAGTGGGCAATGGTTGTTTAGCTCAGGGAGCTAATTCATCGTCATCAGTTCGGAAAAAAGCCAATCATTCGATTGGCCTTTTGATATATGATATCGGTAGAAGATTATTTCTTTTGAAGTTTGACACCATATCCATCGACAGTGGCTGTAGCAGTACCATAGCCCAAGATACCGAGTAATGAAAAGCCATGCACAGTAGATTGTACTCGTGTTTCAACTAGTGCATCGGACATCTTTTCAGGGTTTGCTACGAGTGCGTTATAGCGTGCTGCGCTAATGGCCTCTGATTTTGATACAGGCGAGCCAAACAGAAGATTGATCAGGTTGAGATCATCTAAACTTAGTGTTTTGAGAGAGTCATTTACGCTTCCTGATTTACCAGCATCGCCCGACTTGAATGTCATTCCTAACACCTGAATAGCATGAACAGTTGCCTGTGCTGATACAGGGTCAGTCATGACCATCTCAGTATTTGCGAGTGTTGGAGGAACCTCTGGCTTCAGATGATTACCACCTTGGGATACACTCATGCTACTGCAGGCTGATAATACAACTGCACATGCAGCCATGCTGAGTAAACGAATTGACATTTTTAGAGCTCCATCATCCATAGAAAGATTTTATAAAAGCAGTTGAATATGCTGCAAAGTGCTTGTCTGATTGACAGGCCTACGGATTATAGGGATGTTTTTTTTAAATTCAACGGCCTAAGCAAAAAAAACCACGACAATCGTCGTGGGTTTTTTGAATCTGGCTCCCTGACCTGGGCTCGAACCAGGGACACACGGATTAACAGTCCGTTGCTCTACCGACTGAGCTATCAGGGAATCTCGGTAACCTGTGGTGATCTGTGCGAGCCATCAAAATGGCTCCCTGACCTGGGCTCGAACCAGGGACACACGGATTAACAGTCCGTTGCTCTACCGACTGAGCTATCAGGGAATAGCAGATCACCAGTTGGTTCGCGCATTCTAGAGAGGTGAGAAAACACGGTCAAGTTTTTTTTAAAACAAAAACGCTTAACCGCTTATTTCCTCACCAATCGAGTGCTTGCGCTTAGGCCTTGGCGGCTTTTTCGGCCTCAATCGAGGCAATCGCAGCATCCACACCATCGATGGAATCGGCAGCTGCTTTGATGCGTGCCAAGGCATCGACCAAGATCGAATCGGCAGTGGCGTAGGAAATCCGCATATAGCCACCCAAGCCGAACGCATCACCGGGTACGACGGCAACGCCAGTCTTGTCGAGCAACCAGTCGGCAAACTCGGTGCACGATTTGAGACCCAAGGCACGGATCAATGGACGCACTGAAGCATAGGCATAAAACGCGCCATCGGCTGGCAAGCAGCTAATGCCTTTGATTTCGTTCAAACCATTGACCACCAAGTCATGACGGCGTTTAAACGCTTCAATCATCGGTTGCAGCACATCTTGTGGGCCATTCAATGCGGCTTCAGCAGCCACTTGGCTGATCGAAGTCGGGTTGGAAGTCGATTGTGACTGTACGTTTTTCATCGCATTGATGATTTTGGCAGGGCCTGCGGCATAGCCAATCCGCCAGCCAGTCATGGCGTAGGCTTTCGATACGCCGTTCAATACAAAAGTACGGTCGTACAGATCAGGCGCGACGTTCAAGATGTTGTGAAATGGCTCATCCGTCCAACGAATCGGCTCATACATATCATCAGAAGCCACATACACCTGTGGGTGACGACGCAGCACTTCAGCCAGCGCGGTCAGCTCTTCTTTGGTGTAGATCATGCCGGTGGGGTTGGACGGGCTGTTCAACACCAACAGCTTGGTGCGTGGGGTGATCGCCGCTTCAAGCTGCTCAGCAGTGATTTTAAAACGCTGCTCTTCAGGGCATTTGACAATCACCGGCACGCCTTCAGCGATGATGGTCATGTCAGGGTAGCTCACCCAAAATGGCGCAGGGATGATCACTTCATCGCCTTTGTTGATAAAGGCCAACGCCAAGTTGAAGAAGCTTTGCTTGCCACCACACGACACCAAAATTTGGTTGGGGGCGTAGTCGAGGTTGTTGTCGCGTTTGAATTTGGCGATGATGGCTTTTTTCAGGCCAGCGGTACCATCGACGGCGGTGTATTTGGTAAAGCCATTATTGATCGCGGCAATGGCTGCATCTTTAATGTGTTGTGGGGTATCAAAGTCAGGTTCGCCTGCGCCCAAACCAATAATGTCACGACCTGCCGCTTTGAGTTCAGCAGCCTTGTTGGTCACAGCTAAGGTTGGTGACGGTTTGATGGCATTGACACGGTCGGAAAGACGAACGTCCACGGCAGTTTCCTTTTCACAGGTGGGTTGGCAAAAAACTGAGGGATTCTAGCTGATTTTCTGGCGGTCGTCGTGGCGTTTTTTGGCACAAATCGGGGCAGATAAGGGCAAAACTGCTAAATAGTCGCCGTCACTTGAAGGAGCTATTGTAGAATGGCGCATCCTTACTCGAGATTCGATCATGACTGCGGTTAAACCGACACCCAAAGCAGCGCCGCTGTCTTTACAAGATTTGGCACGTCCAGACGACGCCAAAACCCAAGGGCAAATCCAGCATCCCAAACCGCAGCGTCAGCATGACCGCCCCAATCCGCCACCGTTTGGTACGCGCCGTTCGATGGGGAAACGCTAACAGTGAAATGTACGGGTGCAGATCAATGCACCCGTGTATTGGGTCATTTAATGCAATACGGGCAAGCGTTGTTGTAATGACAACGGCAAATGCTTGACCAGTGGTGTGCGACAGGTGTGCCAAAAGGCAGACAGCATCAAGAGCATCGAACCAATCAGCAAGGCGGTGAGCGCGAAATTAAGACTGACGTTGCCAACACGATCCATCAAGGTATTGATGGCATACATCACATAGATCAGTGCCGATACCATCAAGGCGCGGCGATCAATCAATAAAGACACCATCGCCAACACCACATAGACACCCACAATCAACAGGGCAGATTCGATCTGCATGGCAGAACGCCCAATCCCAGCGAATGCAAAAATCGGATGCACCATCATTGGAGCAGCAAGCAAGTGCAACCAAAAGGCCACATCACTGCGGTTGGTTTGGCGCAGTGGATCACGCATGTCCCAATACATCGCCAGCACAAACACGCCCAAACCCAAGCC
>CALFYA010000244.1 GCA_937952925.1 uncultured Moraxellaceae bacterium | reverse complement strand
GAACGCCGCAAAGAACATTCTCGCGGCAGGACATTGCCGTCTCGCTGGAGGAATCCCCGTCTTGCGAAGCAGTGCTTCTCAGGTCGGGGAGGATGTCAAATAGGGAGTGCCAGCAAGATTGTGCTAATTTTGACCCATAAACCGCTCGCTCGGTTGACAATAAGGTGAAAAAACGATGCCTATGGCGCATGTGTTGAAGCAGCCCGCTGTGGTGGTGGCTGTCAGTGTGTTGGGGATGTTGCTGATTGGCTGGCTCAATGCCGTGACCAGTGTCGATTTGCGCTTATATCCGTTGTATTTCTTGCCTTTGGTGTGGGTGGCGTGGCGCTGCTCGGTTGAGTTGACCATGATGATGTCGGTCATGGCGAGTTTGATTTGGGCGCTGTCGATGTATGCCGGTGGCCGTGAGTATGCGGCTGTATGGATTTGGGGCTTTAATGTGGTGACCCAAGCCATCGCGTTTGTGGTGGTGGGGTACTTGGTCAATCAACTGCGTGCTGCACTGTTGCGCGAAATGTTACTTAGTCGTACTGATAGCCTGACTGGATTATCCAATAGTCGGGCGTTTTATGAGCAAGCCGATGCGATGTTGGCGTTGTGCCGGCGGCGCGGTTGGCCGGTGAGTGTCGCGTTTTTGGATTTGGATCATTTTAAAAGAATTAATGATGTGTATGGACATGCGCGTGGTGATCAGTTGTTGCGCCATGTGGCGGATGTCCTGACCATTAATCTACGCGATAGTGACCTCAAAGCACGCATTGGTGGCGATGAGTTTGTCTTGTTGTTGCCCGATACCGACCGTGCAGGGGCTGAACAAGTGCTGCTCAAGTTGTTGCAAGGCTTTGGTCAGTCGGCACATTTGGTCGATACCCATGTTACCCCCAGTATTGGCGTGGTGTGTGCGATGGATGCGCCAAGCGATCTGGAAATCATGATCCGTGCTGCGGATGATTTGATGTATGACGTCAAAGCTGGTGGGCGCAATGCGATCCGCTTCAAAGCCATTGGCTAGGCGTTGTAACGATCTGTCAGCGATGGTGAGCGTGTAACGCTTGTTCAACACAAGCATCCGTGTTTTGTGGCTATAGCATCAGTAAGAGCATGTCATGATCTGGATATGCAGTTGCCATGGAGTACAGTCGATGTCACGACATTATCAAATTGCGATAGCATGGTTGTTGTTGCCTGTCATGCTCTGGGTCGGTTTACAGGTCTATCAAGTTGGGATGGGATTTGCTTGGCAAGCGTACCAGACGCATGGGTTACATCCCGCAGTGATGTTGTTGGTACTGTTGGTCGCAGGTGGGCATGCGGCACTGATGGCGTGGCCGTTACTCAAAATTTATGGGCGAGCGGCAGGGGTGGTCAGTTTTGTGATGATTTGGCCGGTGCTGTGGCATTACATGCCGGCGCTGTTCCCCAATTTCTCAGTTTGGTCGGTGTCTACCTTTTGGATGCTGGCGCTTGGATCGTATGTGGTGCTGTTTTGGGCAGCCGTGCAGCTGGTGTTGCGTAGCTTATCGCCGAGTGCCAAACGAGGTGGACGGGTGACCGTCGAAACCTTGATCAGGCGTTATGTACGACAAGCCCATCAACCAAAAACGACAACACCATCAGTCGATTGATCCTATGAAGTGGCAAAAAAGCTCCTGAAAATGCCCACTGTTTGGCAGCATGTCGCTAGGCGTGCTGCTTGGTGTATGGCAAAATTTTGGAGAATTTTTCGACGACGGTGGCTGTGATGACCATCACCATGAATCCAGAACATGCCCTGACCACTTATGAGGGTGGTTGTCATTGTGGTGCGGTACGCTTTGCCGTCGATGTTGCGCCACAACCTGAAATTGAAGACTGTAATTGTTCGATTTGCCGTAAGACCGGCTTTTTGCATTTGATTGTGCCGCGCAGTCGCTTTCGCCTGTTGCAAGGTGAAGCCATGCTGCAAACTTATCGGTTTAATACTGGCATTGCGCAGCATTATTTTTGCAAAACCTGCGGGATCAAGCCTTTTTATATTCCACGCTCCAATCCTGATGGGGTGGATGTCAATGTGCGCTGTTTGGATCGCGAGATTGCTGATATGCAGGTGGTCAAGTTTGATGGGCAACATTGGGAGCAACATGCGCATACGCTCGCGCACAAAAGCCAGTCATCCGATTGATTGATTTCACCACAACATTTGCACAAAACGGACAAGCGAAAAACTGTACTGATGGGTACACTTGGATGATCTTCAGGGCGTTGGAGTCATCATGTCCTCTTCTGTGGAACCCCTCACGCAAAGTCGTCCTTATGCACTGACTTGGATCATGTTGCTGGGGCTGCTCACGGCTTTAGGCCCATTATCGATTGATATGTATTTGCCTGCGCTGCCGAGTATGGGGCAAGCGTTTGGGGTGAGTTTGTCTGCGGTATCCAATACGGTGCCAGCTTATTTTTTGGGTTTGGCGATTGGTCAACTGATTTATGGCCCTGTCAGTGATCGCTTTGGGCGTAAACCGCCGCTCTATTTTGGTTTGAGTTTGTTTGTGTTGGCGTCGGTGGGGTGTGCACTCTCAAGCAATATTGAAAGCCTACTCGCAGCGCGTGTGCTGCAAGCCGTTGGCGGCTGTGTTGGGGTGGTGGTGGCACGTTCGGCGATTCGTGATCGTTTAAGTCCTGCGGCATCATCACAAGCGTATGCGACCTTGCTGTTGGTGATGGGGGTTGCGCCGATTTTGGCACCGCTGGCTGGCGGCTGGTTGTTGCAATGGGGCTGGCAAAGCATTTTTTGGGTGCTCGCTGCGATTGGTGCGCTGGCGCTGTTGATGATCCATCTGCAATTTGATGAAACTCTTGCCCCGCAAAATCGGCGTCCGTTGGCGCTGGGTTTGGTGCTGCGTGGCTATGTCGATTTGTTTAAAGATGCACGCTTTCGCACCCCTGCACTGGCCGGTGGCTTTTTGATGGGTGGTTTATTTGTGTATATCAGTGCGTCATCGGCGGTGTTGATGGGGCATTTTGGCGTGTCGGCACAAGCCTTTGGCTGGCTGTTTGGCATGAACGCAGCGGGATTGATTGCGCTGTCGCAGGTCAATGGTCGCTTGGTGCGCCGTTATTCGTTGCTGCGGTTGTTGCAGGTGGGGACGGCGATTCAGGTGGTTGGGGTCTTGTTGTTGCTGGTGTTGACGGTATTGCAACAGGTCACATTGCCACTATTGATGCTGTGTTTGTTTGCGATTGTGTCGGGGATTGGCTTGTCAGCGCCCAATAGCACGGCGTTGGCGCTGGCGTCACAAGGACAACGGGCAGGCATGGCGAGTGCATTACTCGGTTCGTTGCAGTTTGGTTTGGGGTTGCTCGGTGGGGTGATCTTACACACCTTGCCATTTGATCAGCTCACCGCGATTGCGGTGATGATGGCGGTCTTGATTGGTGCAGGTGCGCTGGCGGTGTGGGTACACAGCCAGCGTCAAGCCAAACTCAGCGCTCTTTGAGGCTTTCTTGGGTGTTTTGCAGCAGTGGGGTGAGGAAGTATTCAATCACCCGACGTTTACCGGTTTTGATCTCTGCCGCCACAGTCATGCCCGGTGAGATGCGCACACGGCGACCTTCTACATCAAGCCAGTCTTGTTGCAGTTGAATCCGCACGTTGTAGACTGTGCCACGCCGTTCGTCTTCAATCGCATCTTGGGAGATGGAGGCGACTTTGGCGGGCAGGGTGCCGTATTTGGTGAATTTGAAGGTATCAACTTTCACCACCGCGTCTTGATTGGCCGTCACAAAGCCAATGTCTTTGTTTTCAAGCAATGCATCGACTTCGACCATCGCGTTGTTGGGCACAATCGCCATCAAGGCTTGCGCTGAGGTGACCACGCCACCAATGGTATGCACCGCGAGCTGTTGTACAGTGCCGTCAATCGGTGCAGTAATGGTCATCAAGCGGCTTTGACGTTGTGCCTTGATCAGCTCTTGCTCGACTTGGGCGGCTTGTACCAACCCGCGCTGGATGCTGTCGGCGGCACTGCTTTGAAACTCGGCGGCCAAAGCGTTTTGCTGGCGACGCACGGTTTCCATGCTGGCGCTCGCTTCATTCAGGCGGCTTTGTAAGGTGGCTTGGTTGCCTTCAAGCTCGACCCGTTGCCGCTGTTTGTCGAGCAGGGTGTGTTTGGGCAGATAATCCTGATTCATCATGTTTTTGTAGTCAGCTTCTTGCTGACGGATGATCGGCAGGGTGTTGTCGATGGCGCGCAGTTGCTCACGCAAGGATTGTTGCTGTTGCAGGAGTTGGTTGAGCTGCGCATCAAACTGTAAGCGACGGGTTTGATATTGTTGAAATTGGCTGCTGACCCGATCTTGAGCTTCTTGAGCGAGTGCAGGGTTGATGTTGGCAATGGTTGGCACCATCACCACTGCGCCGCGTTGGATCGATTGCTGTAAGGCTTGGCCTTGGGCGCTTTCAAGTTTAGCTGAGGCCAAGGCTTGCGTCAGGCGACTAACGTCGGCTTGCGCAGATTCGGCATTGAGCACGAGGAGCACATCACCGGCTTTGACTTGTTGACCATCGTCGACGCGGATTTCATTGATTTGGGCATCACTCGGGGCTTGGATGATTTTGGTGTTGCCCGCCGGCACCACTTTGCCTTGCGCCACTGCCACAATATCAATTTTACCAAAATATGCCCAAATCACGGCCAGTAGTAGCAGGCTGATGATCGCCCACATCGCCACGTGTGGCGCGGGGCTAGAGGGGGTATCTTGTAGTGCCAAGACTGCGGGCAAAAATTCAGCTTCTTCTTTGCTGCGCGGCACGCTTTCAAACTCTTTACGGTGTTTCCACGACAAGGCAAAAGCACGACCATAACGGCTCAGCAGTTCACCAAAGGCAGCTAAATGTAGTTTCATGGTTCACTTATCCTTGTTGTAAGCGGTGCAAGTAGGCATACAAGCCATTGGGTTTGGCCAACAGCTCGGCATGGGTGCCGACTTCCACGATTTGACCTTTGTCCATCGCCACAATCCGGTGGGCATCGCGGACTGCCGACAAGCGGTGCGCAATAATAATCACCGTGCGGTTTTGGCAAATGATCTTCATGTTTTGCTGAATGATCGCTTCGGATTCATAGTCGAGCGCACTGGTCGCTTCGTCCAAAATCAAGATGCGTGGATCACCCATCAAGGCACGCGCAATCGCAATCCGTTGGCGCTGCCCACCCGATAGGGTCGAGCCATGCTCACCGACCATGGTGTCGTAAGCATCAGGCAACTCGGAAATAAACGCATGCGCCCCTGCCATCTTGGCTGCTTGCATGACTTTTTCGAGCGGTGCGCCAGGGTCACCCAAGGCGATGTTTTCGCGAATGGTTCGGTTAAACAGCATATTTTCTTGCAGCACCACACCAATTTGACGCCGTAGCGATGATGCATCGACGGTAGACAAATCCATGCCATCGACCATGACACGACCGCGTTCGGGCACATACAGGCGCTGAATCAAACGGGTCAGGGTGCTTTTGCCCGAACCACTACGCCCGACAATCCCAATAATTTCGCCCGGTCGGATCGCCAGCGATACATCACGCAGAATTTCATTGCCATCGGGTTTGTAGCGAAAGCCGACTCGCTCAAAGGCAATCGCGCCTTGCAAGCGTGGCAGCGAGCTACGATTGGTGGCAATCTCGGTTTTGCTATTGAGAATATCGCCCAAACGTTGCATCGAAATACCGACTTGCTGGAAGTCTGTCCACAGTTGCGCAATCCGCATGACCGGCTGCGCCACTTGACCGGCGAGCATGTTGAAGGCAATCAACTGACCCACCGTCAGCTCACCATCGAGTACCAAACGCACGCCATACCACAGCAGCAGCAAGGTGACCCCTTTACTGATCAAGGTCACGCCACTATGCGCAATCGTGCCAATGGTGACGGTCTTAAAACTCGCCGATACATACGCGGCCAGCTGGTTGTCCCAACGGCGTACCAATTGAGGCTCGACCGCCATCGATTTGACGGTATTGACCCCCGAAATCGCTTCAACCAAAAACGCTTGATTCTCCGCACCACGGTTGAATTTTTCCGACAAACGCTCACGCAGCACGGGCGTGATCATCACCGAAATCAACACATATAAGGGCAGTGAGCCAATCACAATCCATGTGAGGGTGGTGCTGTAATAGAACATCACTGCAATAAACAGCACCGAAAAAATCAAATCGAGCACTAAGGTCAGTGCTTGGCCGGTCAAAAAGTTGCGGATGCTCTCAAGCTCACGCACCCGCGCCACCGAATCACCAACTCGACGCGCTTCAAAATAGGCTAGTGGCAAACTAAACAAATGGCGAAATAAGCGGCCACCAAGTTCGACATCAATCCGGCTGGTGGTGTGGGCAAACACATAACTACGCAATGCCGTGAGAGACACTTCAAAAATAATCACTGCCGCCAAGCCGATGGCTAACACATCAAGCGTGGTCAGCCCCCGATGCACCAGCACTTTATCCATAATCACTTGGAAAAATAGCGGCGTGACGAGGGCGAGCAGTTGAATAAAAAAGCTGACGATAAACACTTCAATCAGCAGTTTGCGGTATTTGACCACCGCCGGAATAAACCACGTAAAGTCAAAGCGGCCAAGCTCTTGCGCGAGTGACGCTTTGGAATTCATCAAAATGATGCGACCTGTCCACTGATCCATCAGTTCGTGTAGTGGCAAAATGCGCGGACGACCGAGTTCGGTATCATGGATCAAGGCTTGAGGGACGCCATCTTTTTCTTCGATTTTGGCTAAGATGGTAAAACGACCATCGTTGAGTTGAATCATGCCCGGTAGCGGCAAACGTTGTAGACGTTCGGGGCGTGGCTTGAGCGTGCGTGCATGTAAGCCCATGCCACGCGCTGCCAACACAATTTCTTGTTCATTGATGGTGTCGCCCGCACGATGTTGATGAGCGACTTGTGCCGGATCAACCGCGACGCCATGTAGACGCGCCATCATGACCAAACAAATGAGTCCGGTATCTGGTTTTGGTGGCGTCACATCAATGGTGGCGCGGCCTGTATCCGTGGTCGGAGTTGCTTGTGGATTGTTCATGTAACCAACAACAAAATCAGTTTTCGATTGGGGAAGGAGTGTAGTCGAAATGAATGATGTGCGATATGACCAAACATCCTACACAGCAGCCATTCATACCAATCACCCAGTGTCGCGATGGATTGTGGAGCAATATGTTAAGTACCAGTGACTTGCTCAAAATAACGCTGTAACCCTTTGAGCAATAAATCAGGCTCAATCTGCGCAGGATCAGCCGAATCAATAAAACGCGCAAATAATGGCGCATCACCGCCCGTCAAGACCAGCACTCGGTTGGGCGCAGCATGTAGCAGCTTTTCAATCGCGCCAATCAAGCCAAGCATAATCCCATGATGCACCGCTTCACTGGTCGAGCGTCCAGCATCCAGATTTTCAAAGGCGCTTTCGGGCACCTGTACACGGCGGGTGCCTTGGGCGAGGGCTTCACGCTGCAAGTATAAACTAGGCAGAATATAACCCCCCCGATGAATTTGATTATCCAGCAAATCAATGGTCAGTGCCGTGCCACAGCCGACAATACAATAGTCTTGACCCTGACCCGATAGCGCCAATACCTGCAACCAGCGATCAATCCCCAAACGACTGACATCGTCGTAGCCCGCCTGTAACCCCTGACACTCCGCTTGTACTTGGGCAAACTCAACCGGAATCCGTAAACGTGCCAAAATCTGCTTGACGCGTTGATTGGCTTTGCTATCGAGAACCGAAGAAATCCCGACAAAATTGGCATCAAACCCCGCAAAGCGATCCACCAACCCCAGCAGCAAATCGGCAGGCGATTGCAAATGCAGCTCTGCACCATGCGCTAGTAGCACGTCGTCTTGGGTGAGCCAATATTTGAGGCGGGTATTGCCTAAATCGAGCCACAAGCACTTGTTAGTCATAGCGTCTGACCTGCCCACTGTAGATCCGATGTAAGCCGTCGCTATTGATCAGACGCAGTGCGCCATCGGCTTCAATCCCATCAGCACGGCCAATCAATTCTTGTTGGGGCTGAGTGACTTTGATCAAGTGATTAGCCAAGCCATCGACCTGACAAAAACGTGCCGCAAGCTGCGGGCTGCTTTGCTCAAACTGCACAATCGCTTGCTGACAAGCCGTAGCGACTTGGCAGGCCAAGCGCATCAGATCAGGCGACTGACCCAATATGGTTGCAAGATCGCTCACGCTTTGATCCGCCACTTGATCTTGCATTGGCATGCAGTTGATGCCCACGCCAATCATCACCTGTTGGTCGGGCAGGGCTTCGATCAAAATGCCGCCCCATTTGGCCGACTGACCGTGCGAGAGATGATGCAAGTCGTTTGGCCATTTGACCGCAAGGCTAGGGACATGTGCAAAGTCGGGCTGTGCCAATAACGCAATCGCAACTTCTAACGCTAGGCGACCTTGCAGTGGCGTATTGAGGGCTTGTGCATAAGAAAAATACAAATTGCCACGAGGGCTTTGCCAAGTTCGACCGGCTTGACCACTACCTTGCTGTTGTTGTTCGGCCACCACCACTCGAATCGCGGATGACGAAGGTGCAACGCGTTGCAAGGCAAAACGGGTCGAGTCGGTACGATCCAGCCAGCAGGCCTGCACAGCAGACGTGTCCAAGGTCGCGACTAAGCATTGCACAAATCGTGCGCTTTGGTCGGTGTTGACCTGATCTATACTGTCGGGCTGTGCTGAAGATGAGATGTTTAGGGTCATGGCAATCGGGTTATATCTGCTACTCGGAGCGTTTGCAGGGTTTATTGCAGGGCTGTTTGGGGTTGGGGGTGGCTTGATCATTGTGCCGGTGTTGCTGTGGGCATTTACCGCGCAAGGTTACGATCCAACCCATTTGACCCATTTGGCGGTAGGGACATCGCTGGCCACCATCATGATCACATCGATCAGTTCGGTCAATGCGCATCATCGGCGTGGCGCGGTGCGCTGGGCAATTTTTCGGCAGTTGGCACCGGGTTTGATGGTGGGTGCGGTGGTGGGAGCCTTTATTGCAGATCAATTGTCTGCGCCGGTGTTGCAACTGGTGATTGGTTCGTTTGCGCTGTGGGTGGCATGGACGATGTTTGCAGGACGTAAACAGGTGGAGCAAACGGAGCATTTACCCTCAGTGAGCGCGCAGCGGGCAGCCGGTGGGGTGATTGGCATGGCCTCGGCGGTGTTTGGGATTGGTGGCGGTAGTTTGACCGTGCCGTATTTGACCCGTTACGGCGTGGTGATGCAGCAAGCAGTCGCAACCTCTTCGGCCTGTGGATTACCGATTGCAGTTGCAGGTGCGTTGGGCTTTATGTGGTTTGGGCATGATACCGGCGGCAATTTACCGGCAGGCTCATGGGGTTATGTCAATGTGTATGCGTTTTTGGGGATTAGTGCAGCGAGTTTGATCACGGCGCAGTGGGGCGCAAAATTAGCGCATCATTTGCCTGCTCAAATCTTGCGCAAATTATTTGCGGCGCTATTATTTAGCGTTGGCGTTGCCTTTGTTTATCGTGGCAGCAGCGGATTTTTTTAACTCGTTTAAGTTTTCTTGGGCTTTTGCCATACAATCAGACAGGCTGTCTCCCTTTTCCTGTCGATTTGTTGGACAATTATACATAAGCTCTGGCAAGCGGTTTGTTATACACAGAGATGAGTTTTGGCTGATGTCTGTGGTCGATTCAACTTGGCAACCAAATTGCACAGACATCAGCGTATCACCACCACCCACTTACAGGTGTCGCATGGGATTTCAGGCCGCAGAGAGTCTGTCCGAACAGATTGCTCGTCATATCGCCGAGCAAATCATCACGGGCGAGTTGGTAGAGGGCGAACGCATCCAAGAGCTGCGCATTGCGCGTGACCTTGATGTCAGTCGTGGCTCAGTCCGCGAAGCACTGCTGATTTTGGAGCGGAGTTACCTGATCGAGATTTTTCCACGTCGCGGTGCGATTGTGGCTGAAATGTCGGTGCAGCAAATCAAGTCACTGTTTGATGTCAGCATGCTGATCTTGGGCAATATGGTGCAGCGTACCAGCGAATGCTGGCGACAAACCGATGGCGAACTGATGAACCAACTGATGGTGCGTTTGGCGGATCAAGTTCGTGCGGGCGACATTGAGCAGTTTTATGATCAGGTGTTTGTGTTTTTGCAGCAAACCCACAAGATGATTGGCAATGCTTATTTGGCCGATATGTTTGAAAATTTGCTGCCCGCCCTGCGTCGTAGCTATTTCCTCACGCTCAATACCTCACGGCGTGAGTTGCAAGAAGCCTATGAGTTGTTTCGACATGTGGTCGATGCGGTGTTGATCCGTAAGGGTGATCAAGCCGCTGCATTTATGGAAGATTTTTGTCGTCATCTGCGCAATTTGGTGCTCGATTCATTGGCGCGGATGAAGCAAATCGAATTGGCATGGGCGCAACGTTCACGCCGCTAAGGACAGTGTTACCCTCTCTATGCGTTTACAGAGCCTCAAGCTGGCTGGGTTTAAATCGTTTGTAGACCCAGTCACGCTGCGTTTCCCCGATGCCATGACGGCGATTGTCGGCCCCAATGGCTGTGGCAAATCCAATGTGATTGATGCGATTCGCTGGGTGATGGGCGAGTCGTCGGCACGTCAGTTGCGTGGCGAGGCGATGAGCGATGTGATTTTTGCTGGATCATCGGCGCGTAAACCGGTGGGGCAAGCCAGCGTCGAGCTGGTGTTTGAAAATACTTTTGGCAAGTTGGGCGGTGCATACAGCAGCTATACGGAGCTGTCAATTCGCCGCCAAGTCACCCGTGATGGGCGCTCGGATTATTTTCTCAATGGCACGCGTTGTCGTCGCCGCGATATTACCGATATTTTTTTGGGGACTGGCCTCGGTTCACGCTCGTATGCCGTGATCGGGCAGGGCATGATCAACCGTTTGGTCGAAGCCAAGCCCGACGAGTTACGGGTGTTCTTGGAAGAAGCCGCAGGAGTATCGCGTTATCAAGCGCGTCGCCGTGAAACTCAAGATCATCTGGAGCATACACGGCTGAATCTGTCGCGGTTGCATGATGTGGCCGAAGAGCTGTCGGCACAAATGCGCAGCCTCAAACGGCAAAGCCAAGCCGCCGAACGCTATAAAGCCTTACAACAAGAACAACATGAACTACAGGTGGCGATTTGGTCGGATGATCATGCACGGCTACAGCGCCGTCAGGATCAACACACTGCGCTGTTGACTCAGCAAGGCGAGGCGCTGCGTGGGCTGCGTAGCGAGCGGCAAGCCACCGATCAAGCATGGGATGCGATCCATCAGCAGCTTGAGCAAGCATTGGCACAGGCCGAACAACAGCAGCACCTCTGGCAAGCCGCCGAACAGCAGTTTGCCAGCACCGATGCAAGCAACCAAGCCTTACAACGCCAAATCCAACAAGCCCAAATTGATCAGCAGCAACTCGCGCAGCAGATTGCCCATGCCGCAGACCAACAAGCTACAGATCAACAGATGGTGGCAGGACTACAACGCCGTTTGCGTGAATTGACCGCTGAGTTGGCTCTATTTGATGGGCTAAGTGGCGATGAGCAGCA
>CALFYA010000243.1 GCA_937952925.1 uncultured Moraxellaceae bacterium | reverse complement strand
ATATGGAATTCCCGCTTTCACAAAGGATGTTTCTAATGGTTTTTTACTTTTATGAGAGCGAACCAATAGCGAAATATCCTTGTATTCAAAACCTTTTTTAAGTAAGGATTCTATTTCTTGTGTAATGTATTCAAATTCGTCTTTTTCATATTTTCCATGAAAGTGCGTGACTTGCTGCCCAATAAACGGGTTGCCTTCTGAATCTTTTTTAACAGGATGAGAAGCCTTGTCAATCCTATTTTTATTTTTTTCAATCATCTCATTTGATAAATTTACAATGCGATGGCTAGAGCGATAGTTTTCGTTGAGAAATAAATCTATTACATTTGGAAAATAAGTATTGAAACCAAGAAAAACTTTGATGTCTCCCCCCTTAAAAGAATAGATCGCTTGATCTGGATCACCCACTACAAACAAATTTTTGTTTTTTCTTGACAGTAAATCGATCAACGCAAGCTCTTTTCTATTGCTGTCTTGAAATTCATCTACCATAATGTATTGTAAACGATCCTGCCATTTTTCGAGCACATCTGTGTGATGATGAAAAAGGTAATGAACAAAATTTAGTAAATCCATAAAATCGAGCGTTGAATCTTGAATTTGACGAGTAAGATAGTGTGCAACTACAATTCCTTCTGATGAAAATCTAATAACATTCTCTTCATAACTGTATCCTGAGCTATTTAGGGTGATTTCAGGTACATAGTCTTTAATCAAGCTTAGAAAGTTTCTTGATTTATATGATGCGATTTGTTTTTTTACTTGACTAAGCTCTCCATCTTTTAATTGTAGTTTCAAATCTGCATATATCTTTCGTATCATGTCTTCTTGGTCATCTTCTCCAATAATTCCGTACTCACTGTTGAAATGTAGGCGATAAATATCTTCTTTCAAAACTGAATGACAGAAACCTTGATACGTGCTGATTCTAGATCCTTCAGCTTGTGATCCACTCATATCGCGGATTCTTTTTCGCATTTCGTCAGCTGCTTTACGTGTAAATGTAATACATAAAACGCTATCCCGTGGCATGCCAAGATATTCGGTCAGATAGATGAAACGAGTTGCAAGTGTTTTTGTTTTGCCAGAACCTGCCCCAGCAGTTAGGCGAATATAACCGTCTATCTTGCTGGCGGCTTTTTTCTGAGCAGTGTTTAGGCCATGCAGGTCAAACAACTCCTCACCATAAAAACTTTCATTCTCAATCATTTCGCCGACTCCTCTACCAGTGATGTGTTGATGTATCTTTGCAAGATTTCGGATAGTTCCGTACTGAAGACTGTTTCGTTGATTTTTATCAATGTCGTTAGCTTCATCTTACTATTTCTATACATTCTAAAACGGGTAGTGATCCCACTTCGTTCAATGTATAAGTGCAGTTCATACCCAAGCTCACGATGACTAGTCAACTTAAACTGGTGCTCTTCTAAATCATTTTTTATTTGTGCCAAAATAAATTTAAAGGGCTGTTCAGGGTCAAAATCTCGATTGATTGGTCGGTATAAGAAATATACCTTTTGTCTTGCTCTAGTGATAGCCGTATAGAGCCACTTAAAGCCGCCTTCGGTTTTTAAGTCATTTTGAGGGCGATATAGACTGATGTATGCCTCATCCCACTCGCCGCCTTGGGCCTTATGGCAGGTAATCGCATAGCCAAAATTCACATGTAGTGCATTAAAGCTTAGGTCAGTTTTAATTTTTTTGATATATTCCTGTGTTTTTGGCTTTAGATCTGGATTTCTTTTTCTAAAATCAATTATTAACGCACGTGATTCATCAGTTTTTTCGATCTCTGAATTTTTATTCCACAGCTTATGAGATAAAACTTTACAGGTAAAGTGAGTATTGTTCTGTGGGTCAAATAGAGTGACAGTCAAAAAAGATAAATTGACCACCACCGTTGATTGATTTTTCTTGGGAACTGAGATGGTTCGATGTTCTTCTGTACCTACAAATTTTACATATAAAAAATCTCCATTATATAGTTTATTTTCGTTAATCCAGCAACTTCTAGTCAAAATTAAGCGCTCTGATTTTTCTAATAAATTCGATGAGTAGTGGCTTTTTTCACGAAATTTTTGATTTATTTGGTGGACTTCTTCATTGGTATAAGCAATAAAAATGGATTTTTCTTTGTAATCCCACATATATGCGTCAAGTGCCTTATCTAGATCAATATCCGAAATATCACCCGAGTTTACCTCTATAGGCAGTTGTAAAAAACTTTTTTTTGCTATTTTTTCGCTGAGCAGGTTTGATGTTTTTAGAATTGCACTATCAGCATCCTGACGATAAACTTGATTCAGAATGATTTTTTCAATATTTTTGTGAGAGAAAACTTTAAGTCTTTCTATATCTAATGTGATCGAACTTTTCTCGTTGATAGGTGGTAGTTGATAAGCATCTCCAACAAAAATTACCTTTCGGCAGGTGTTCTGCACATCAATAAATCTTAGTAAATCATTTAATAGAAATCCAGTCCCAAATTTTAGCAAGGGATCAATATTATCTTGATTGGATAGCATCGAGGATTCGTCAATTATAATCACTGCATCTTGTGCTATGTCTGGTTTTTTAAGCTCAAATTGAATAATTTCAGAGTTTTGATCATCTGATTCGGTTTTTTCATACAAGAACGCATGAATCGTAGAAGGTTGTACCTCTGTAATACCGCGGAGTCGCTCAGCTAAATTCCTCGTAGCGCGTCCTGTTGGCGCAAGCAAATAGTGGTCAATACTAGCACGGTTGAGTTGCCCAGCAATTTGACCAATCAGGTATGTTTTGCCGCTACCAGCAGCACCTTCAATCACTAAAAAATCCAAATCGCTTTCGATAAACGATTTTATCTTTTCTTCATGTTGCATGAGCATAAATCCTTTCTCTCCACTGTTGTGGAGAGACTTTAAGATATTTTAAATCATTAATATTTCAATAAAATCACGCATCCAACACCGCTTGCGCCTCACGCAAGTTCAGCGTGCCTTCATAAATCGCCCGACCGGTGATCGCACCCAAAATACCCGCCTGACCTTTGAGGCCACGGATATCATCCAGATTGGTCACCCCACCTGACGCAATCACCGGCAAGCCGCAACCTGCGGCTAGACCAACGGTTTGCTCAATATTGACGCCTTGCATCATGCCATCACGAGCAATGTCGGTGTACACAATCGACGACACGCCAGCATCGGCAAAACGCTTGGCCAGATCCACCGCACGGACATCAGTCACATTCGCCCAGCCATCGGTGGCGACCATGCCATCTTTGGCATCAATGCCAACAATGATATGACCGGCAAACTCACGGCAGGCTTGCTCGATAAACGCAGGATCTTGCACCGCTTTGGTGCCAATAATCACAAATGACACACCCGCTTCGAGATAGTGGCGGATGGTGTCGAGTGAACGAATGCCACCCCCAATTTGGATCGGCAGCTCAGGATGCACACGGGCAATATTTTCCACCACATTTTTGTGGATCGGCGTACCGGCAAATGCGCCATTGAGATCCACCAAATGCAAGCGACGGGCGCCTTCATTGACCCAATGAGTAGCCGTGGCGACCGGATCATCGGAAAACACCGTATCGTCTTCCATGCGGCCTTGCTTGAGGCGCACACACTGACCATCTTTGAGATCAATTGCAGGGATAATCAACATCAAACAGTCCTTAAAAATGGATTAGATACGCCATTGCACAAAGTTTTGCAGCAACTGCAAACCCACGGTATGGCTTTTTTCAGGGTGAAATTGGGTGGCAAACAGATTGCCTTGAGTGAGCGCCGCAGCAAAGTTCACGCCGTACTCGCAAGTGCCCGCCACAATCTGCACGTCTTGTGGCTCGACATAAAAGCTATGCACAAAATAAAAGCGGCTGTCTTGGGCAATGTCTTGCCACATCGGATGAGTAGGATCAGCTTGATGCACTTGATTCCAGCCCATGTGCGGCACTTTCAGACCCGCTTGATCGGGAAAGCGTTTGACTTGGCCGGCAAACACGCCCAAGCAATCGACCCCGCCGTTTTCGGCAGAGGAGTCGAGTAGGGCTTGCATGCCCACACAAATCGCCAGCACCGGTTTGTTGAAGGCCGCCTGTTTGACCGCCTCATCCACGCCCGCCTCACGCATGCCTGCCATGCAGTCGCGCATCGCGCCCACACCAGGGAACACGATTTTGTCGGCAGCGGCAATCAGTTTGGGATCATGGGTAATATCGACCGTCGCGCCCACATGCTCCAGCGCTTTAGCCGCCGAATGTAGGTTGCCCATCCCATAATCAAGCAGTGCAATACGGGTCATTACAAACACCCTTTGGTCGACGCAATGGTGCCAGCAGCACGTGGGTCTAGCTCGCAGGCCATGCGCAGCGCACGCGCCAGCGCCTTAAATACGCTTTCGATTTGGTGATGGCTGTTTTTGCCCTTGAGATTGTCGATGTGCAGGGTCATCAAGGCGTGATTGACAAAGCCTTGAAAAAACTCACTAAACAAATCCACATCAAAGCTGCCAACCCGTGCACGGGTAAACGGAATATCCATAAACAGCCCCGGTCGACCGGAGATGTCCACCACCACCCGCGACAGCGCTTCATCGAGTGGGGCATAAAAATGCCCATAACGGCGGATGCCTTTTTTGTCGCCCAAGGCTTGCGCAAACGCCTGACCGAGGGTGATCCCACAATCTTCAACCGTATGGTGATCGTCGATCTCCAAATCACCATCGCAGTGAATATCAATATCAAACAATCCGTGGCGTTTGATCTGGTCAATCATATGATCCAAAAATGGAACACCGGTGTTGAGCGTGCCTTGACCGCTACCGTCCAAGTTGACGCGTGCACGAATTTTGG
>CALFYA010000242.1 GCA_937952925.1 uncultured Moraxellaceae bacterium | reverse complement strand
TGGTGATGACCGAAGGTGCGCAAGCCTTTATTACCCCGCTGACCTTTCAGGCACTGTCTGGCAATCCGGTACACACCACTTTGCTCGATCCTGCCGCCGAAGCAGGCATGGGGCATATTGAGCTGGCGCGTTGGGCAGATTTGGTGTTGATTGCGCCAGCAAGCGCCGATGCACTCGCACGCATCGCTGCAGGAATGGCGGATGATTTGCTCAGCACCTTGGTGCTTGCCACCACTGCAACGGTGATGGTGTCACCAGCCATGAATCAACAGATGTGGCAAAACCCGATCACCCAGCGCAACCTACAAACCCTGCGCGACTATGGCATCCATGTGATCGACCCCGATGCAGGCGAGCAAGCCTGTGGGGAGGTCGGGATGGGACGTATGCCCGAACCCGAAGCCTTGGTCGATATCGTCGATCTCAAATTGCGCCCCCGTCATTTGGCGCAATACTTGGCAGGACAGCATGTGGTGATTACCGCAGGCCCGACCCGTGAAGCGCTTGATCCGGTGCGTTATGTGAGCAATCACAGCTCCGGCAAAATGGGCTTTGCCTTGGCCGAAGCCTGCCGTGATGCAGGCGCTCGTGTCACCTTGATTGCAGGGCCAGTCAGCCTAGCCACTCCCAAAGGGATTGAACGAATCAACATCAGTTCGGCGCGTGATTTGCTGGCCGAGAGCTTACGAGTGGTCGATGCCGGTTGCGATATTTTTGTGGCGACCGCAGCGGTCGCGGATTACCGCGCAGCGACGGTGGCCGAGCAGAAAATCAAAAAAGCCGGTGACACCCTCACCATTGAGTTGGTCAAAAATCCAGATGTGGTTGCAACGATTGCCCAGCATCCCAAGCGGCCGTTTGTGGTGGGCTTTGCTGCCGAAACGCAGCACATCGAAGAATATGCGCGTGGAAAACTGGCCAATAAGCAACTCGATATGATTGCGTGCAATGACGTGTCGCGCAGCGATATTGGTTTTGCTTCCGACGAAAACGCGATGACGGTGTTTTTCTCGGATCGTTATGGCTTTGAAAAAGTCAAACTCGATAAAGCCAGCAAAATCGACATTGCACGCCGTTTGGTGGCGTGTATGGCACAAGCGCAGCAGCCTTAGCCTGCTGAGCATTGTTGTCGGCTAGGGTGCGTCATGCGCACCTAGATTTAACTGTAAAACAAGAGCAATTCCCCATCATGGGATAAGGAATCATCATGAGGTATCAAGATCACCCTTTAATTCAAACCATCGACGATGTGTTTAGCGCCGATGAATGCCAAGCGTTTATTGACTTGAGTCATCAGCACGCCTACGAAATTGCCCAGATCAACGTGGCGCGTGGGGTGAGTGAAGTACGCACCGAAGTGCGCAATAATCAACGGGTCATCTACGATAGCCATGAGTTGGCAGCACAAATTTTTGCACGAGTGAAACCGCATCTGCCGGAGTGGTTACATAATTGGCAGCTAGAAGGCTTAAACGAGCGTTTTCGTTTTTATTTATATGAGCATGGTCAAACCTTTAAAATACATTACGACGCACCATACCAGCGTGATCAATGGCATCAAAGTTTGCTGACGCTACTGATTTATCTCAATGACGGCTATGAAGGTGGTGAAACGATCTTTTATCAACAAAGGGGCATTGACAAAATATTTGTAGAAACGCCTGTCGCCACCATTACCCCCAAGCAAGGCCAGATTTTGTTGTTTGAACATCGGCAACTGCATGAAGGTGCGCCAGTGATTAGCGGGCAAAAATATGTACTGCGTACTGATGTGATGTATCACTATCAGCCACTGGTGATGCGCTAAACATGGTGATTTTGCCGGTTGATTTTCAAAAAGACATACACCGACAAGCGGTTTGGCGGCTCATGAATGTATACGCCACTGATCCGATGGGTGGTGGGCAGTTCTTGCCGGATGCACAGCAACACCGCCTGCTCACGCAGTTAGCCGATTGGCAGGCCACGCGCCATGCGCTGATCTTGCTGGCATGGCACACCACCTATCTGTTTCGCATGGGGGTGGAGCGTTGGCTGCACGAGCGTCCTGATTACGATGGCGCGGTGCTGCTGGGTGTGATCGCGGTGTACAGCGCGGTGTCCTGGG
>CALFYA010000241.1 GCA_937952925.1 uncultured Moraxellaceae bacterium | reverse complement strand
AGATTCGATCCAAAGATCAAGTCACCCACGAAGCCATCGCGCTCAATGACATTGTGTTGCATGCGGGTAAATCGGTGCACATGATTGATTTTGAAATGACGATTGATGGGCATTTTGTCTATCGGCAGCACAGCGACGGTCTGATTATCGCCACGCCGACGGGTTCAACCGCTTATGCACTCTCTGGCGGTGGGCCGATTTTGTACCCCAATATGGATGCGATTGTGATTGTCCCCATGCATCCCCATACGCTGTCGAGCCGACCGATTGTGGTGGGGGGGGAGAGTGAAGTCAAAATCCGCATCAATGACACCCGCGTGCATCCCATGATCAGCGCCGATGGGCAAGCGAGTGTCTCGGTACACGAAGGCGATTGGCTGCATATCCGCAAACATCCGTTTAAACTGACCCTTTTACATCCACCTGGTTACGACTTTTATGCAGCTTGTCGTACCAAGCTCGGTTGGAATCACTATCAGGAGCCGAACGATGAACATTGAACAAATTTTGGCGGCCTTGACCCCTGAGATTGTCGAACGCTTTCGTACCGCCATCGCGATTGGCAAATGGCCGAATGGTCAAGTGCTGAGTACCGAGCAGCGTGAAATTTGTATGCAAGCGGTGGTGGTGTGGGAGCACCAGCATGTACCGGAGCAACAGCGTACCGGTTATATCCACCGTGGCAGCAAAAAAGACGGCGATGAATGTGATTCACATGATCACAGTGCGGATCCTCATGCGGAACTACCAATCCGTTTTGTCTAAAAAAACGACGAAATTGGCGAAAAAAGCAGTGGTCTGTAGGGTCACTGCTCTTGAAATCTGCGCGCTCGCCCTGCATGTTGTGTAGATTGAGCGAGGAAAATCATTATGCTGTTTCACGTCCCTAGACAACCGTCTGAAATTCGAATTCGTCACCTCAACGCGCGTTTGGCGCAACAACAACAACAACTCGCCCAAACGATATTTGACAAAACTGAGTTACGCCACCTGCTCAAACGCTTGTCGCGCGAGCACAAACAACGGCAAAAAGATGGCAAGCGGGTTTTTGTGCTTGATTTTAATGGCGACATGCAAGCAAGCGCGGTCAATACACTGCGTGAAGAAATCACCCTTGTACTGTCGATGGCACGCGCTGGACGCGATGGCGTGGTGATCCGTCTGGAAAGCCCCGGTGGTCTGGTACATGGCTATGGCTTGGCGGCGGCACAAGTGGCGCGTCTGCGTGAAGCAGGCTTTAAAGTCACTATTTGCGTGGACAAAGTCGCGGCAAGTGGCGGCTATATGATGGCGTGTATTGCCGATCAGATCATCACGGCACCGTTTGCCGTAGTGGGGTCGATTGGAGTGGTCGCGCAGATGCCCAACTTCCACAAACTGCTGCAACATCTCAAAGTCGATTTTGATGTGTATACCGCGGGTCAATACAAACGCACCGTGACCATGTTTGGCGAAAACTCCGAAGATGGCAAAGCCAAATTTGAAGAAGAGCTGCAACAGACTCACGCGCTGTTCAAACACTTTGTCGAAAAGTACCGTCCCCAGCTCAACGTCGAGCAAGTGGCGACCGGTGAGCATTGGTATGGCGAAGACGCAGTGAAGCTAAAACTCGTCGATCAGCTACAAACCTCGGATGCGTATTTGTTGTCATTGCTGCCCACCCATGATGTGTATGTGCTGCAATCCCGACAAAAACCCACAGTCGCCGAGAAGCTCGGTTTGGCGGCATCGGTGGCGCTCAAAGAAGTGTTGCCAGTGATTGAAGGCAGCTTACAGCAAGGCTTTGCACAGCTTGCCAGCAAGATTCCTGCATTTCGTGATCCAAACGTCTGATTATCCCGATGCTAAAAAAGCGGCTCAGGCCGCTTTTTGATTTTTAATTAACGCCTTTCACCACATCATCGAGATGACGCACGATCCAAAGCAGTAGACGAAGCGGCCATTCAATCAAGGCAAAAATCAAATCAAGTGCATCAAATGCGCCTGACCAATCTTGCTGTTGGCGGCGTTGTGCGCGTCGTTGCTGTCGCTCACGCGGCCAGATCCAAAATGCCAGCAGCCATGCCACGAAAGCGGCGCTGAGATAGTACCCATCTAACCCATTCAGCACACACGACAACATCGCCATGATGGCAATGATCCAGCAGGTCAGTGCAACCATTATCCGGATCAAACCGATGGGATCGGTCATGCAAAAAAGCCGAACTTACTAAAAATCTCCGAGTGAAAGCGTGAGTCTTCAATATAGCGTTTGATCCACAGCACATAATCACGCTGAGGCAGTTGTAACTGCCGAATACGCTCCAGAGCAGGTTGCCCCATCTCCAAAATCAGCCATGTAATGCCATCAATAAAGGCAAAAAAACCCGCCACCGTCCGATGATCCATACTGTGCCGACAATACAGCTCCGGATCTTGCAGCTTGGCGACAAAATCAAACAAGTGAGGCATGTCTTCAATCTCAATCTTGGCTTTGAGATTGTGAAATAACGACACAGCAGATTGACCGCGTAAACAGGCCTGAAAAATCAGCTCAAGGCAATGCTCAAGGGCTTGCGGGGTGGGGTTGTAGTTGTTCATACACCGAATGCTCTGCGGTTGGTGATAAGGGCGGCAACATACGGGCAAACAGCTCACGATCCGCACGATTGAGCATGATCGGATGCTCAAACTCTGGATGATCAGCATGGTCGCTTGACCATGGATACGATGCTGCGGGTTGATACTGTCCGGACATGTTGCGGAGTGTGGAGGTGATGATTTGTTGTTGTGGATTGCATCGCTCAAGATGGGCAAGCTGCACGATGTGTGAGCCTAGAGCGTCGATTGAGACACCCTGAGTCGTTCCATCGGCATACGTGACAGGGCAAAGTCCCAATAACCGACCAAGCCCAAACTGTTGCATCATCATCATCCCCTGATGTTATCGCTTAAACTTATCTTGAAAATGACGATTTCGCTAGGGGGCAACTGTCATACGCGCCAACTTAGGCTGCAAGCACATGAAAGGGCTTGAAAAAATGAGTGTG
>CALFYA010000240.1 GCA_937952925.1 uncultured Moraxellaceae bacterium | reverse complement strand
GGCATTGCCGTCTAGCTGTAGGAATCTCCGCCGTTTAGGGCGGAGAGGATGTCAAAGACCTGCCATTTCGCCAATGATGGCGTAGTGGTCTTCAAACAATTGTTGTTCGGAGAGTTCGGCGAGCGGCACCCAAAACGCACGCTTGGCATCATCGCCGCCTTTGACTTTGGGCAATCCGCTCGGATCATTGCGCAATTCAAAATAAAACGCTTGGGTGATGGTACGACCGCGTGCAGAGCGATACGGATCATCAAAGGTGCGCTGTGCACGCATCGAGCCGCGCAAGACCGGATCGGGTACTTTCAGGCGAGTTTCCTCGCGCAGCTCACGCACGCAGGCATCGAGCAACGTTTCTTTTTGATTGATAAAACCACCAGGGAGCGCCCACAAGCCTTGCCCCGGCATAGCTTGACGTTCCACCAACAACACATGGCCAGATTGCACCACCACCGCATCGACGGTCACAAAGGTGGGTGGGTATGGCGACTGCTCCCACTGCTTTTTGTAGGCATCGACAAATTCGGCTTCTTTTTGCAATTCAACATACATTGGGGTCTGTCGAAAATCTTGCAAAAACTGCATGGTGGTGGCCGGTACCAACTCAGGACGTGGCATCGCGCCGAGCAAATAGCTGTCGCGGATGGGCGTGGCGGAAATCCCGTGATAATTGGCCACCGATACCGATTTCCAATGCGGAAACAACGCCAAATAATAGGAACTTTGGTCTTTGTTGTGACCAATCAAACCGATCTTGGCTTGCGGCATGTTGACCACGCTCGCCACCGCTTGCTGCACTTGCTGGACCCAACGGGTATCGTTGTACAACCGATCATGCAGCGCCACGCAGTGGATGCGTGCGGCGTCTTGGGGGGCAAAACCACTCTTGATCATATGAGCGCGTTCGGCAAAATCAAAGGCATTACGCGTACTACGCGGCACACCGGCCGAACCGATCAACACAATCACATCACGACTTTGGCGCAGGGCTTCAGCAATCACGGCCTGATGACCGAGGTGAAAAGGCTGAAACCGGCCGATAAAGACCAGATAATCAAACACGCGCAAGCTCCTTGAGCGTCTAGAGGTTGCTTATCGTCTATCGATAAGGCTGCATACAAAATAATCGCAATGTTTTGCCGATGTCAAGCACTGTGCATCAACACTTTTGCCATTTGCTTTTGAGGCAAGCTGTTTATGATGGGACGCATTGCTTATGTTGAATGGAATTTTTATGTCACTCGCCTGCTTAACCAATCCGCATGCCAACTTAAACGCCACGCTCAACGATGGCATCTTAGAACTCGCACTCAATCGCCCCGAACGCAAAAACGCATTATTTACCGATTTTTATCTGGCGATTGAGCAAGCGTTGATCGAAGCCGACCAAGATGCCGCTGTACGTGTCGTGATCATCCGTGGTCAAGATGCCGATTTTACCGCGGGCAACGACATGCAAGACTTCCTCAAGGGCAGCACCGCGGGTGTCGATGGCCCTGCGTTTCGGGTGTTGCGCGCGGCCAACAATTTTAGCAAGCCACTGATTATTGCGGTGCGTGGCGTGGCGATTGGCATTGGCACCACGCTGCTGTTACATGCGGATTTGGTGTATTGCGATCAGACTGCCCGTTTTCAGTTGCCGTTTGTCAGCTTAGGTCTAAGCCCTGAGGGTGCATCAAGCGTACTGTTGCCTGAGCGCGCAGGTTATCTGAAAGCCGCGGAACTGCTGCTACTAGCCGAACCCTTCAACGCTGCAACCGCCCAACAAGCGGGTTTGGTCAATGCGATTATCGACGGCGATGTGTATCAACATGCTCGTGATAAAGCCGCTCGTTTGGTCAATTTGCCAGCAGCGTCGCTGAAAATCACCAAGCAATTGCTACGTGGCAGCACTGCTCGCGTGCAAGACTGCATCAACCACGAATCGACCATCTTTACTGAGCGCACACAGTCGGCGGAGATGCAAGAAGCGGTCAGCGCGTTTATGCAAAAACGTCCGGCCAATTTCCGCCAATTTGACTAAAACGGTTGATCCATCATGCCAAGTGACCACTTGGCATGATCCGGCTGTTGCTTTTTTGTCTACTCCCCTCTATCCCAATGCCGATGCTTTGCATAAGATGCGGGGTGCTCAGTGATGCTCTTGTGGGATGGATGTCGTGTTCCGATCGTTAAGCTTGATGTTCGGATTCGGACTGTGTGCGCTGTCTGCTCAGGCCGATACGCTAGAGATTTTTGCGCCAGCAAGTCTTCATCCTGTGCTGACCGATATTGCACAACAATTTGAGTTGCAGACCACCCATCATGTCGAACTGACGATTGCCCCTGTCACTGGTCTTGCCAAGTACATCCGCCAACACGACAGCCCACACTTGTTGTTTTCAGACAACGACAAATGGTGGGATGAACTCGACAAGAAAAAATATGATCTGATTGAGACCACCCCTCCTGTGGAGCTGCTCACCAATCAATTGGTGCTCGTGGTGCCGCAAGCGCATCCTCAAGACTATCCGATTTACCCTCATGCACCGTGGGCAGACAATTTTGAAGGGGAGTTGTGTATGGGTGCACCGGATCAAGTACCGGTCGGTCGCTATGGCAAACAAGCTCTCAATTATTTTGGCCTCTGGGATACCCTCAAAAAACGTACCCACTATGCCGACAATGAACATGAAGCGCTCACCCAGCTCGAACAAGGTGATTGCAATCTTGCCATCGTCTATCGGACGGATGCACTCAACAATCCGCGTGTGCGGATTGCCACCACCTTTCCCTTGATCAGCCACGAGACGATTGTGTACCAAACGGCACTGGTCAAACCGATTGAACCGATTGCCAGTGTGTTTTTACGTTATCTGCAGTCGGTACACGCGCAAAAAACCTTTAAGCGTTATGGTTTTGGTTTGGCAACCAAACGCAATAGCCCTTAGACCTCAACCATCGCCATCACATCAAAAGCAGGCTCTTCATACGGATGTGCCTGACGTAACGCGGCAATCACTGCGCTTAAATATTGATCGGCAAGCACCATTTCCACCCGCCATTCTTCCACTTGCTCCAACACGCCCACTTGTCCCAAAAACGGGTTGGCGCTCTGCTGTGGACGAAACTGCCCTGTCCCTTTGACTTGCCAGCAACATGCGTCATAGTCACCAATCTGCCCTGCACCAGCGGCAAACACCGCCGATTTCACAATTTCTAGATGACTATCAGGCACATAAAAAGTCAATTTATACATCAAATCCTCACAATATCGGGCGTTGGCTACAGCGATTGACACCATGCAACGACACACGCACACAGCACCCTATTTAGGGTATTGGTTTTTGCCCAGATTGTCTTTACAGTCAATCGACTAATAACCATCTGTTGCGCCCATTGGGCAGTGTTGGGGTAAATCTATGACATGGCTTAAAGCATTGATGCTCACTGGTATGATCGGTCTCGCTGCCCCAACCTATGCAGCAGAGCCACCGGTTCAGCTTTCGCCCCCAGCTGCACTGTTTGGTAAAGATGCCATCACGCTTGAACAGTTTATGCTCGGCACGCTACGTTTTGTGTTGCTGCACGAGCTAGGGCATGGCTTTGTCGATGCCTACAACATGCCGGTGCTTGGTCGTGAAGAAGATGCAGCCGACCGTTTTGCCACATGGTGGCTTGCACCCGATGGCAAAAATGAGAATGGCACAGATGCGGTGATCGCCACCGAATGGTGGTTGGCTTCGGCCAAACAGAGCGATGCCACACGTGAGCAGCTACAATGGTGGGACGAACACGGCATGGATGAGCAACGTGGTTATCAAATTGCCTGTTTGCTCTACGGTAGTGATCCCAAAACCATGTGGGGACTTGCTCAGCGTCTAAAAGTGCCGCAAGAGCGTCTTGACAAATGCATTGACGAAGCCCAACAAAATCAGGTGAGCTGGACATCGCAGTTGTTGCCGCAGGTCTCCAAAATTCGCCATCAGCTTGATGGTTTTATTGTGCCTGTGCGCTACATTCAACCGTCTGATCAGAATTTAAAGGCGGCTGAGTTTGCCAGTCAGCATCAAGTTTTGGAGCAACTCAAAACCGTGGTGCAACAATTTAAGTTTCCCGAAGGCGCGGTGATGTTGCGTTTGGTGGCACAAGATTGTGGCACACCCAATGCGTTTTGGAGCAGTGACGATAAAGCCATCGTGCTGTGTTATGAGATGGTCGATTATGTGGCGACGGTGGGCTATCAGGCAGGGTTTCGCTAAGTCCTGACCCAACAGCGAGGGCTATGGACAAAGCCAAGTGGTTGATAGTAATCGTTGGCGGCAGGTGCAGCGATCAAGATCAATTTGCAGGTTGGCTGGAGTGCGGCTTGCGTCTGATCCAGTAGTGCTTTGCCGATACCTTGGCGTTGATAGGCTTGATCCACTGCCAAATCCGATAGATAACAGGCGTAGTGGAAGTCGGTCATGGATCGGGCGATGCCCACCAACAGCTCACCATCCCATGCGCTGATACATAGGTTGCTGTGCTCAAGCATGCCTTGTATACAGACCAGATCGTGCACAGGCCGACGTTCGCTAAGTGTGGAGCGGTTAAGCAGGTCTATAAATTGGGTGGCGGTGATGGGGTGGTTTTGTTGGTAGGTGATCATCAAAACATCCATACAAATTGATTCAGCCAAGCATCTGAGTGTACTCATCGAAAGCTCAGCAAATGCATTTTTAATCGTGCAGCATCTTCCCATCCTTTGAGAGGAATGAGGTGCTTTTGGGTAGCGTTTGCTTGTCGATACGCAATCATCACATCATCCTGATCACCAAACCGATCGGCGATATGCTGTACATCAATAATATCTTGGCGCTGAATGATGAGCGTTTTTTCGCCTTGTAGTACATGGTAAAAGCAATCTTCCGACATCAAAATCTCTTGAAATTTATTTTTATATAACAACAAAATCATATATCGAGAGATCACAATCACGACAAGAGTCCCAAAAAACATCCAAGACGCTTGACTTCCCCATACAAAAACATTGTGATCATTTAGAAAAAGCGGCGAAAAAACCAGAGCAAACAACCAGCCCAAATATTTTGCAGCTTCAAACAAATTAAAAACACACCTAAATCTGAGCTTGCAATCTGGATACAATGCAACTTGCTGGGGCTTGCGATATGCCCAAAAAACAAGATTATACGTTACCATGAAGATTAAAAATTGATCTTGTTTGCTTGGGTCGTTCAGCACCCAATAAGAAATCATTACAGTGACCACACACAAGATAAAAATGACTATCTTTTCAGTCATCGTAAGGTTTTTAAAATTTAAATAACCCTTTTTAATCTTGGCTATCATCTTTAAAATCTCCCTCTACCAATGTTGATACGTTTCTGGCACACGATTGCTTAAACACACTCATTATTTTCAATCTATCATTTGAGTGAATCAACGCTAACACAACATCTCACACAACAAAAGGGCGACTTTCGCCGCCCTTCGCTTTTATTTTTTAAATGGATTCATATTGTTGCCCAAGAAATACTGCAACTTGATCGGCAATGGGCGCACACTACTCGCCACCACTTTATTGACCAGCCCCGTTACACACACCGGCTGCCCACGCATCACCGCACGCCAGCCTTGCGCGCGCATATGCGGCAACACCAAATGGCACAAATGCGTCACCGCAGTGATCATCACCTGAATCTCACCGGCTAGCTCCGACCACGCGCTTCCTGCAAACGACCCCTTGCCTGCCAAACCTGCATTGTTGATCAAGATATCAATATTGATCTGCTGCGCTTGGGCAAAATCCATGATCGCTTGCGGTGCGGCAGGATCATTGAGGTCAGCAGCAAACACCGTGCATGTCACCCCATAGCGTTGTTGTAATTCGGTCGCCAATGCTTGTAGTTTTTCGGCGCGACGGGCAACCAATAATAAGCTGTAGCCCTCTTGCGCCAAGTGACGGGCAAAGGCTGCCCCAATGCCAGCGGATGCGCCAGTGATCAATGCGGTACGTTGATGAGACATGATTAAACCTGTGGTTGGACGAGAAGTGGCAGACCAGCGGGCAGCTCACGCGCACTGATCACAAAATTTTGACGGTGTTTGCCGATATCTTGACGGTAGGGGGTATCGGTTTTTTGCAATAAAAACGGCCAGCCAATCTGGCGCTGCCCACGAATAAAACCATAGGTGCCCATGCCCAAATACAGATCGGGCGCCACTTGGCGCACTTCATCGACCATGTTGATCGAGCCACACAGCGACTGAAAATAACGATAGATCAAGGTATAAGCAGGCTTGCCATCATAGCGTGATGCCGCAATGGTGGTGAGCATCGGATAACGCTGGATGATCTTCCCGCGTTGCAAAAACGTGTTGTAGCCGCGCCCATATTGCGCATCGACAGGGCGAAACGCTTTGCACAGCCATGTTTGCATCGGATTATCCAAAAACAGTTTGCCTTTTTGACCCACAATCCCGCAGGGCTGAGCTAACAGTTCGGCGTGATATTCGCCGTCCATTTCTGCAATGGTCGGTGCAGGGAGTGTGCGAAAAAGGTGCTGTAGCTCTTTTGGAGAGAGCCGACGCAGCTGTTCGATCTGGACTTGCTGGTTCATGGGTGACAACCGAGGTGGAGCATTGGCTTCATTTTTAGCACTATCTTGAATGTCATTCAAGAAATAGTAATCAGTTTGCGACGAATAAAATGCTTGAGGCCAAAAAAAAGACGACCCGAAGGTCGTCTTTTTCAATCAATGAATGCTTAGCCCACAAAGCGCCGCGCATTGCGGAACATGCGCAACCACGCCCCATCTTCAGTCCAGTCTTCTGGCTTCCAACTGTGCTGCAAAGCACGGAAGTTACGCTCAGGGTGAGGCATCAAGATGGTGGCGCGGCCATCACCAGAGGTCACGCCGCTGATTGCATCGGGCGAACCATTCGGGTTCATCGGGTAATACTGTGTGGCGTTGCCATGACTATCGACATAACGCAAAATCACCTGACCACTCGCCGCCAGTGCCACCAGTTGCTCGGCGCTGGCATCAGCACGACCTTCACCATGCGCCACTGCAATCGGCAAAATCGAGCCTTCCATGCCTTCGAGCAGTACAGACGGTGATTTTTCCACGCGCACATTGGCGACACGCGCTTCAAAGCGCTCGCTCAAGTTTTGGCGGAAACGCGGCCAATGATCGGCTTGTGGGATCAAGTCTTTGAGCTGTGACACCATCTGACAGCCGTTACACACGCCCAGCGTGAAGGTTTCGGTACGGTGGAAGAAGCGCTCAAACTCATCACGCAGACGGGCGTTGAACAAGATTGATTTTGCCCAGCCACCCCCCGCGCCGAGCACGTCACCGTAGCTAAAGCCACCACAGGCCACCAAGCCCTCAAAGTCATCTAGGCGCACCCGACCAGCCAGCAAATCGCTCATGTGGACATCGACGGTGCAGAAGCCAACTTTGTCAAACGCGGCGGCCATTTCGATCTGACCATTGACGCCTTGCTCACGCAAGATGGCCATTTTTGGCTTACGCACGTTGAGGTATGGCGCTTCGATGGGTTCATTCAGATCAAAAGTCGGTTTGGCAATCAAGCCTTGATGGTTGCTATCGCTAATCAAGGCAAACTCTTGATCCGCGCAATCGCTGTTGTCGCGCAAGCGCTGAATCTGATAGCTCACCCCTGCCCAAGCTTGCTGCAACTCAACTCGCGACAAGGTCAGGCCAGCCACGCTCAACGCATCGCTTGAGTTCACCGTACCAATCTGCTGGATGGTATTGGCCAATGCCGAACCGGCCAAGTGTGCCGAAATGGTCGCCCAATCGCTACCACGCAGCTGCAACACCGCGCCCACTTCTTCGGCAAACAATTCAGCGAGTGTGTCTTTGCCGGTCAGGGTCAAATCGACGCCCAAGCGCGAGGCAAACATCATTTCCGCCACAGTTGCCAGCAAGCCGCCATCACCAATATCGTGATAGGCCAGAATCTTACCGGCGGCATTCCACTGCTGGATCAAGCTAAAGAAGGCTTTGAGGTCTTCGGCGCTGTCCAAGTCGGCAGTCACATCACCGAGTTGGTTATAGGTTTGTGCCAGTACCGAGCCACCCAAACGGAATTGGCCTTGCGACAGGTCAATCCGCACCAACACACTGCCCTCAACCGGTTTGAGTTCAGGCGTCAGGGTTTTATTGACATCCAGCACTGGGGCAAATGCGGTGATAATCAGCGCCATCGGTGAAGTGACGGCTTTGTCGATGCCCTCGTCTTGCCATGTGGTACGCATCGACAGCGAATCTTTACCGACTGGAATGGCAATGCCGAGTGCGGGGCACAGCTCCATGCCCACGGTTTTGACCGCATCAAACAAGGCTTGATCTTCGCCCACTTGGCCTGCCGCAGCCATCCAGTTGGCCGACAGTTTGATATCAGACAACTGCTCAATGCGGCTGGCGGCAATGTTGGTAATCGCTTCGGCCACTGCCAAACGTGCAGAGGCGGCAGGATTGAGCAGTGCCACCGGTGGACGCTCGCCCATACTCATCGCTTCACCAGTAATGCTGCGATGGCCGGTCACGGTCACGGCACAGTCGGCGACGGGTACTTGATAACGCCCCACCATTTGGTCACGCGCCACCATACCGGTGATGCTGCGGTCGCCAATGGTGATCAAGAAGGATTTGCTCGCCACGGTTGGATGACGCAGCACACGGAAAATCGCGTCTTTGAGTTCAATGTTGCTACGGTCGAGCGCTTGGCCTTGACGGGTGATGGTCTGATAGCTGCGCTGCATGCGTGGTGTACCACCGAGCATGACTTGCATCGGCAGATCAACCGCTTTGTTGTCAAACTGCGGGTCATTGACGGTCAGGTGACGCACGTCGGTGGCCTCACCGAGTACCGCAAACGGGCAACGCTCACGCGCACACAGCGACTCAAACAATTCCAGCGAGCTTGGGCGAATCGCCAACACATAACGCTCTTGCGCTTCGTTGGACCAGATTTCCATCGGTGACATGCCCGATTCCAATGATGGAATCTTGCGCAGGTTCAGCACTGCACCGAGTTTGTGATCATTGACCAGCTCCGGCATCGCGTTGGACAAACCGCCCGCGCCCACGTCGTGGATCGACACAATCGGGTTGTCGTCGGCCATACCCCAACAGGCGTCGATGACTTCTTGGCAACGGCGTTCCATTTCAGGGTTTTCGCGCTGTACCGAGGCAAAATCGAGTTGCTCGCCCATCGTACCGCTATCGACACTCGACGCTGCGCCGCCACCCAAGCCAATCAACATGGCAGGGCCACCGAGCACAATCAGCAAATCGCCGTGTTCAATCGGTTGTTTTTCAACGTGATCTGGGCGGATGTTGCCATAACCACCGGCGATCATGATCGGCTTGTGGAAGCCTTTCATCTCCACGCCGTTGGCGGTGGTAACGGGTAATTCAAAGCTACGGAAATAACCGCACAAGTTGGGGCGACCAAATTCGTTGTTGAATGCCGCAGCCCCGAGCGGGCCATCAATCATGATTTGTAGCGGCGACGCCATACGCGACGGCTTGCCATAGCCAGTTTCCCACGGCTCAGGTTGCGCCGGAATATTCAGGCTCGATACGGTAAAACCGGCCAAACCGGCTTTGGGCTTGCCACCCCGACCAGTTGCGCCTTCATCGCGGATCTCACCACCCGAACCAGTCGCTGCACCGGCAAATGGCGCAATCGCGGTGGGATGGTTGTGGGTTTCCACTTTCATCAAAATATGCACGGCTTGTTTGTGCATGCCGTATTCGTGATGACCGGTATCGGTATTTTTTTGCGGATAAAAACGCGCTGCATCAAAGCCGACAATCACCGAAGCATTGTCTTTGTAAGCCGACAACACATCGGTAGGCGACTCTTTGTAGGTATTTTTGATCATCTGAAACAGCGACAACGGCTGCTTGACACCATCGACTGTCCACTCGGCATTGAAGATTTTGTGGCGGCAGTGCTCAGAGTTGGCCTGCGC